>NZ_JAVKEW010000220.1:0-11858 GCF_040226375.1 Coleofasciculus sp. G2-EDA-02
TCCGTAAGGCAGAAACTGATATTAAGCGCAGCCAACGGGCTATCTACAAAAAGGTCAAAGGTTCAACTGGACGCCGTAAAGCAAGGGGCCAATATTCCAAGAAACACTTAAGAGTAAGTAGGCAACGTACCGAACACGCCAAAAGACTGGCGCGTCACGTTTGCAAGTCTAACGACTTAGTAGCCTATGAAAACTTAAGGGTCGCCAATATGCTTAAAAATCACTGTCTGGCTAAGTCAATTGCTGATGCTAGCTGGTATCAGTTCAGACAGTGGTTAGAGCATTTCGCCGCCAAGTTTGGAAGATTAGCTATTGCCGTTCCACCCCAGTACACATCTATTGAATGCAGCCAGTGCAAGGCGATTGTGAAAAAGTCCCTTAGCACAAGAACCCACGTTTGCAAGTGTGGATTAATTCTGCAAAGAGATTGGAATGCGGCGATAAACATTTTGCTCAAAGCAAAATCTAGGGGAGGGCATCCCCAAAGTAACGCTGTTGGAGTTGGAGCCTCTACGCAACAGGAGCGCAAGCCTAGTAGAGCAAGTTCTGACGTTGAATACAGAATCCCACGCGCTCTATCGCCGTGGGAGTGTCAACGAATTTCTCCGCGCCAATTCATTTCCTGGTGCGCTGAGTTTCCCGCAAAGGAACGAGTGGCGATTAATTCAATCTCAATCGCGACTCCGGGACGCAGGTATTCAGCTTCTATGGGGAGTTTGCCTATTTCTAGGGTATAGCGGTTGTTATGGCGGGTGACGAGTTCCGCCGGAATAATCCCGTCATACCGGGTTCTATAATCATAGAATCGACGGAAGCGATCGCCGGAATTGGCGGTGCGATATTTTAACGAGAATTGGGTGTCCAGCATGTCGGACTTCCCAGCTAAATCCACGACACTAAAGGTTAAGTCGGAACGATTTCCGGCAAAATCTGCCCGCGTCAGTTGAGTGGCTTCTTTTTCTAGTAGCGCATTGGTGACGACAAACTGGGTTACACCCCCCTGTTGAGACATTGTGCCATCAAACCAAACCTCTTTGGGCAAGGATACATCAATGCGTTGATTGGATTTGAGACTGAGGGAGAGGGGTTGATTATAGAAATCGGTAATCGCCCGTTGTGCATTCCAAACCAACTCGAAGGAACCTTCTAAACGTCCGACAAACTCCCGATACTGATTGGCGATAATCGAATTGGGTGCGAGTAAAGCAGTTGCACCACTACGAGTTTGCCATTGATTCACAGAGAGTGCGATCGCGCCGTTTTGTAGTTGGGGTAGAGTAACTGTAACGGTGGGTCGATCTTGTGGTAGCGCTTCTGTACGATTAATTAATGTCAGTGTACCCAGGCTTCCCTCTTTTCCCCCTTGACCCTCTCGACCCTCTCGACCATCGTCTCCGTCTTTACACTCAAATCTCTCTGTTTTACAATCTACTTCACTATTGTCTGATTTTTTGGTACAGGTTTCCACCTCCCAACGTTGATCATCACACTCACACCCCTCTCCCCCATCTGCGCCGCGTCCAGAACGTCCACCTCGTCCGCCAACGGAACGGATATAGATTTGTTTTAAATCGTCTCGATTTGTATAATAAACCGTCAACGAGCCACCATTCCCCCCATCTCCGCCATTCCCCCCATCTCCGCCATCGCCCCCATCCGCCGCTTGCAGGTCATACTCCACGTTTCGGGGTTGTCGGGAACAATCTCCATCCTCTCCGCGTTTCCCATCATCCCCATCCCCGCCATCTCCTCCCGACAAATCTAGATTAATCGGAGAACCATCAGTAAAAATCGTGCGATTTTCCCCATCTCGTCCCCGTCTCCCCACAGGTCCATCGGTACCATCTCGACCATTATCTCCAAATTCCCGTTCTGGATGACTACTCCACGCCACTAAGGGACAGAAGAGGGATTTTGATGTCGGGGGTAGGATAAAGGAGAAGGTTAGGGTTAATAGAATTAAGGATAGCTTTCCAGAGAAATACATTGACACCAATAGAATTCTGTCTTCCTTGGGGTAAATTTCCCCAATTAAGGGATGACTGGCGTTCTTGGGGATTGGTTCCAGATGGAAAAAATTTGTCGCTGGGGGAGATAGGGGAGATGGGGGAGATGGGGTATTCGTAGGGGCTCTCGCATTCGCGCCCAAATCTATCGGTTTTCTATTCACATCTCAACGCGAATGCTTCGCCCAATCCCCATCAAGAAGATAGGGGAAATAGGGGAGATAGGGGAGAAAATTTAGATGAAACAAATGACAAATAACCAATGACGAATGACTAATAACTAATAACAGGTAACTCAATTTCAAAGGTTGTTCCCTCACCCTCGACTGAATGACACCGGATTTTCCCGCCATGTTTCTCAACCACAATTTTATAGCTAACCGATAATCCTAATCCTACGGCTGTCCCCACAGGTTTTGTCGTGAAAAATGGGTCAAAGAGTTGTTTTTTTACCTCTCCACTCATCCCACAGCCATTATCGGTAATGCGAATACTTACAACGTTTTCTGTTGGGGGATTGGGGATAAGGGCATTTTTGCTGTTTGATGTGGGGTTGGGATTTGGGTAGAAATTCGATACATCTGCATCGTTTGATGTGGGGTTGGGCGAAGCATTCGCGTTGGGATTTGGGTAAAACTCCGATACATCCGGGCGCGAATGCTTCGCCCCGACGGATTCCCCGACGGATTCCCCGACGGATTTCCCGACGGATTTCCCGACGGATTCCCCGACGGATTCCCCGACGGATTTCCCGACGAATTCCCCTACGGATTTCCCGACGGATGGGAATGAAACCTGATGATGAATAACGTTTGTCTCTATTCTAATGATACCCGGTACATCCTTCACTTCTATCGCATCAATGGCATTATTTAACAGATGGATCAACACCTGATGCAACTGACTGGCATAACCCCTAAAGAATGGCAATTGACTATAGTTTTTGAGCACCTGAATCTCTGCCTTTTTTCCTTGGGACTTGAGCCGATGCTGGATCAAAAATAATGTCGAATCAATTGTTTCATTAATATCAACAGTCTTTTGATCCAGTTCATCCAATGTCGAAAAATTCCGTAGCGCTTGCAGAGATAGCGTCACATCCATCAGACGTTCGGCGCCCATCTGAATCGAATTAAACATTTTTTGCCAATCTTGGGCAATAAACTCTAAATCAATCCGCTCCCGTAACTGCTGAATGTCTGACGTCGGCTCAGGATAAGCTTGCTGATAAAGTTGCAGCAGGTTTAACATATCGCGGAAATAAGACCGACCGAGGACAATATTCCCACAAATCCAGGTAATCGGATTATTGAATTCCTGGATTAATGCCGTTGCCATGCGCCCTACGCTGGATAATTTCTCGGATTGAATGAGTTGAAATTGGGTCGTTTTTAACGCCGTTAACGTCTGTTCTAGGTCGCATTTTGCTTTCTCTAATTGCGTCGAACTGCTGATGTCTTGAAAAACAAATACTGTGCCAATCAGATTGTCGGTTTTATCGCGAATTGGCGTTACACTCCCGCCAATGGGAATCATTCTATTTTGCCGAGAAATTAATACACTATGACTGGGGATAGCCGCAGTAAACTTGTTTTGGATCGCTAAGTCGATCGGTAGGTTAACTGATTGTCTTCCCTGTGCATCAACGACTTGAAAAACTTCCGTTAATTCCTGTTCTATTGCCTCAGAAAACTGCCACCCTGTCAACGTCTGCGCTACTCCGTTGAGAAAACGGATGCGACATTGATCATCAATAAAAATTACCCCATCCCCCATTTCTCGCAAAATGGCGGTGAGGAGTTGCTCTCTAGCATAGCGATGTAAGGCAATATCAATGGCAATAAATAATTCCCGTTCTTTAATCGGCTTTAAAATATAGCCAAAGGGACAAGATACTTTGACTCGTTCCAATGTACTCGGATCAGAATGTCCGGTAACATAAATAACTGGAATGGACAAACGCTCCCAAATAAGCTGTGCCGCTTCAATTCCATCCATGTCTCCCTGGAGGTGAATATCCATCAATACCAAATCAGGACACAGTGCTGTCGCCATGTCCACTGCCTTCTCTCCCGATGTCGCGATCGCGCCAACACAATACCCAAAGCATTCTAACTGTTCTTTCAGGTTTGTCGCAATAATTATCTCATCTTCAACCACGAGTATTTTAGTTAGTCTTTGAGAAATTTCTCTTGATATTCTTTTCATGATAAATAACTGACAAGGGTGACAGGGAACAGCACAAGTATATCCTTACACTTTGCGGGAAAAAAGAACAAAATTAAAGCCTGGGATGACTAAATCGATAGTCTGGAAAACGGTAACGTAACCGTAAATGTAGTACCAACACCCAAAGAACTCTCAACCGATATAGTTCCCCCATGTAAATCAACTGCCTTCTTAACAATTGCTAATCCCATACCCGAACCTCGGATAGTCCCGGCATTGCTGGCTCGCCGGAATGCATTAAAGATATGGGGTTGATCCGCTAAAGGAATGCCAATTCCTTTATCTTTGACCTCAACAATCAGTCGGTTATCTTCACAGGTGAGAGTTAGAGAGACAGGACTCTGTTCGGGAGAATATTTCAGGGCGTTTGTGAGTAAATTTCTCACAATCAGTTGCAGGATTTTTTTGTCCAGATAAGCGGTTTGACCTTTACCGCAACTGAGCCATTTAATTTCTGACCGATTACTCGCAATCAGGCTGTATTCTTCAATAATCTGTTGACAGAAGAGTTTTAAATCCAAGGGCGCAGGATCAAGGATAAGTTGACCCGCCTCAGCTTGCCCAAAGGTTAACACATCTTCCAGCAATCCCACCATATATTTAACCGCCTGTTTAATTCGCTGGCAATTCAGCCGATTTTTCTCAGATTTCCCCGATGAATCATTGGCTTCAATCAGGAAGGTTGAGGCTTGAATAATTGAGAGGGGTGTGCGATATTCATGGGAAACGGTGTGAATAAATTGCCGTTGGAACTGGTTGAGTTGTTGTTCCCTGGCTAACTGTTGGCGCAGTGCGGCTTCGGCTTGCTTGCGATCGCTAATATCTTGGAACACCAATACCGCCCCCGCTAGGTTCCCCTGGTTATCCCGAATTGGCGCGGCGCTATCTGCGATCGGTAGGGGTGTACCATTTTTGGTAATCAGGAGAATATCATCGGTGAGATAAACGATTCTATCCTGTGCTAACGCCAGAGTAACGGGGTTATTGACAGGATGCTGGGTTTGTGTATCAATAAGGTTAAACACCTCTGTCAACTCCCGATTTTTGGCATCAGCAAATTCCCATCCGGTTAGGGATTCCGCCACCCGATTTAGAAACTGAATCCGACAATCTTGATCCACCAAAATTACCCCATCCCCAATTCCCCGCAACACCGCACTCAAAAATTGCTCCCGTTCATAGCGCTGTAAGGCAATTTCAATCGCAACCGATAATTGCCGTTCATTCACGGGTTTGAGAATATAACCAAAGGGCGCCGTTACCTTTGCCCTTTCCAAGGTAATTTTATCGGAATGTCCAGTTAAATAAATCACCGGAATTTGCAACTCATCCCAAATTTGTTGCGCCGCAGAAATTCCATCCATGTCCCCCTGTAACCAGATATCCATTAATACTAAATTGGGATACAGTTCCCTGGCTTTAGTCACGGCTTTTTCCCCAGAAGCGGCGATTTCCACTACTGTATAACCTAAAGATTCTAAATTTTCCTTCAGGTTGAGAGCAATAATTCTCTCATCTTCCACAACCAGAATTCTAGTCATCGTTGCTGTGTCAGTTTCAGATAAACATTCTTCACTGATCATGATCATGATCCACCTCCATCCCCTGAGATTGTAAAGTTGGTACAAAAATTGTGAACCTTGTTCCGTCGCGATCGCTGGTAACCTCAATCTCGCCCTGAAGTCGATGTACCAGTTTTTTCACCACAGTTAGCCCCAAACCCGTTCCCCCCGGTTTCCAGGGATAGGGATTGGGAATGCGATAGAATGGGTCAAAGATTTTCGCCCGTTCCTCTAGGGGAATTTCCACGCCAGAATTACTCACCTGAATGGCAAAGGTAAAATGGTGAGAGTTGAGTGTTGAGGCAATTCCCCTATCTGACTCTAGAAGGGCGGGTTTAGTTAAGTTATCAGTTTGTCGCCATAGGTTATCTGTAAAACCCGCCCCTACATCCCCTGCTTCCCAGACGCGCCATGGCGCGTCTCTACATTCTCCTCGCACCGTTACCGCAATTTCCTCCCCGGCTGGCGTATAGTTAAATGCATTATTTAGCAATTCTGTCAAGATCCGGGTCAGACTCGACAACTCTGAAACCAGGGGTGGCAAATCTGGAGCAATATCAACAGAAAAACGTTGCTGCTGAAACGTCGCCCAGGCTTGAAACGGCGCAACATGCTCATAAATCCAGTCTGGGAATCGAATTGATGTTAGCTCTAGAGGATAAGCCTGAGCGTCAATCCTTTGCATATCCAGCAAATCATTAACTAGCTTAAGTTTGGGGTTACACTGCTGTTGCAAAATCGCCCCGTAACGAGCCATTGTTGTCGAATCAGCACGGATTTGTGAACTTAATAAACTCTGTTGATCCAAAATTGTTTCCAGCATCCGCACCGCCAACTTAATCGTGGATAAAGGTGTTAACAATTCTCCAGATATCGTACCTAAACCGTCATTTTGGAACTGATCTAGACATTGCAGTTCCACCAGGTCATACTCTAATTGTCGGGCGCGTTCCATGGCTTGATTCTGTTCCTGGGCTAAGCGCTGTTGCGTCGCATCTCGAAACACCAAAACCGCACCCGCGATCGCACCGTCGTTATTTTTAATCGGAGCAATGCTATCCGCAATTGGGATCGCCTTTCCCTGTTTGGGGATCAACAAAATCCGCTCTTCTAGATAAATGATAGTGTCTTTTTCCAGTACCCCTGTAATCACATCACCAACAGGCTGCTGGGTTTGTTCATCGATAATATTAAATACTTCAGTTAATTCCCGATCCCTGGCGTCAGCTAATTGCCAACCGGTTAACGATTCCGCCTTATGATTGAGAAACTGAACCCGACAGTCTTTATCCGTAACAATCACTCCATCTCCAATCCCTTTGAGGATGGCGCTGAGTAATTGCTCTCGTTCATATCGCTGTAATGCGGTTTCAATGGCTACATAAAGGGCTTGTTCTTTGACGGGTTTGAGGATATAGCCAAAGGGAGCGGTTATTTTTGCCCGTTCTACAGTACTCTGATCTGAATGTCCGGTAACATAAATCGTGGGAATTTTCAGGCGTTCCCATATTTGCTGCGCCGCTTCAATTCCATCGATATTACCTTTAAGCCAAATATCCATCAAAACTAAATCGGGATGGAACTCTGTGGCTTTGTCAATCGCCTTTTCTCCCGACGCTGCGATCGCGGGGACTTTATATCCCAGAGATTCTAAACTTTCTTTGAGATTAATCGCGATAATTCTCTCATCTTCAACCACGAGAATTTTCATTGCTTCCTTTAATCTAGGGGTGGGGGGATGTCTACTAAACATAATTGAGTTATCCTTTTTTTACCGTTTTTATCTGATTTGTTTTCTCGTTTTAACTTGACTGGCAAAAATGATTGTAAATTCCGTCCCCGAATCACAGTTGAGTTCCAAGGTTCCATCGAGCTGCTCAACTAATCCCCAAACCAGTGTCAAGCCCAATGAGGTTGTTGTTTCAATATCAAAGGATTTAGGTATCCCCACACCATTATCACGGACAATCAGAGTGATCCGGTGATCACAATTGCGCTGAAATGCAATATTAATTTCTCCTTTACGATTCTCTGGAAATGCATATTTGAGGGAATTAGAAACCAATTCATTCAAAATTAAACCACAGGGAATCGCCGTATCAATAGCCAGCGCAATATCCTCAACCTGATAGGCAATACGAACTTGACTGGAACTGATGTTATAAGAATCAAACAGATGGGTAATTAAATCGGGAACATATTGGGCAAAATCAATCTGGGCTAAATTCTCTGACCGATATAATTTTTCATGAACCAAGGCAATAGAAGCAATGCGATTTTGACTATCCTGCAACACCAACGCCACCTCTTGATCTTTAGTCCGCCGCGACTGCATTTGTAGCAAACTACTGACAATTTGCAAATTATTCTTAACCCGGTGATGAATTTCCTTGAGCAAGACTTCTTTTTCTTTCAGGGAGGCTTTCAGTTGTTCTTTAGCTTGTTTTTGCACGGTGATATCTTGTTGAACGGCGACAAGTACGGTGCCATAATCAGGATGCTCAAATAGTGATGTTGTGGCTTGACACCAGAAAGGTGTGCCATCTTTCTTAACATTCTGGATTTGGTAGGTATATTCACCCTTTTGCATCACGTTATGGCTAATCATCCTTTTCACCTCTTCCGCACTGATTTCATCATCCTCGTAATTGATAATAGATACCGATTTTCCTGTGAGTTCACCTTTGTCATACCCAAACATCTGCTCAAACTTGGGATTCGCATAAACAATCTGCCCCTCAGTCACACTAACCAAACAAATGCCTTCTGCCATATTTTTAGTAATCACAGCCTGTAGATTTAGCTCTTTTTCCGCTTCCTTGCGGTTAGTGATGTCAGTAACCCGGACTAAATTTAAGGCGCTGTCAGTTACCTGGATTCGCTTCACCGCTAAGTTTCCCCAGAAGCATCTGCCTTTTTTGGTGATATATTCAACTTCTTTACTCCAAACCCCGTACTGATTAATGGCTTGATTGATGCTGTTTAACTCTTCTAGGGTGAATCGGTATTTTTGGAGAGTATGCCCTTCAATATTAATCAGTTCAGCTTCGCTCGCGGCTTCAAATAAATTAACTGCCGGTTGATTACAGTCGATGGTTAATCCGGTTTCTGGATTCACTAAAAATAGAGCATCGGTTGATTCATTAAAAATCGCTTCTTTTAATTCTCGGCTGCGACTCAAAGCTAATTCCGCTTGTTTGCGATCGCTGATATCCACGCAATAACCCACAACTTCAATCGGGTTGCCCATTTCATCCTGAATCAGTTTCCCTTCATCGCATAGCCAATGATACGTGCCATCACCATGGAGGAAACGGTATTCAAAGGAGTAATTTCCCTGTTTTAATTTTTGGGGTAATTGCTGGAGAATCCCGTCAAGATCCTCAGGATGAATATGATTTAACCATAAATGAGACTCATTCAAAAATTCCTGTGCGGCGTAACCCAAAACATTGGCGACATTTTCACTAATGTATGTCAGTTTGTAGTTTGGATGAGGCTGGGTGCTAAAAATCACCGCCGGGCTGGAGGTGAGTAGATATTGTAGGTGTTGCTGATGTTGACGTAATCTGTCTTCAGTGGCAGTGGATTTGCGATCGCCTGTACTATCACCAAATGCCTGAATCACTGTAAAATCTTCACCCCTGAGCGCCTGCAACTTCGCCTCAGCCTGCTGTAAGCGATCGCGCAGATCCCGTATTTCTTGTTGGAGTTTTGCTTTGACTCGCTGGTTCATATTCCTCCCAAACTAATTGAGACTTTGACCCTTCAAGTTTGAGTTTTAATCCTTAAGATAAAAGAACAAGTTATTTGATAATAATCATGAATTTATTAATTCAATTTAGCAAATTTCTTAATCAGATATAGGGAAAATTAATAAATATTAATTTGCTTGATGATCAAAGATTATAAAATAAAAAAATTATTTATTTTAACTTTAAAAGGTGAAAAAATTGTGAATGAATTGCGCCGAATAAAGGTACCCTTCAGGTAACACACCCCACAGCCCACACCAAAAAGCCGACACCCCGTCTCTTTTTTAGCCCTTGAGCAGTGTACAATCTGGCTATATTGGACTTATAAGCTGGGAGTGCCTTGTGTATTATTTTCAGGAACCGCCTTATTTATTGTTAGTGATGGGTTTACTGGCTGGGATTACCTGTGGTGCAGCCTTTGAAGCCACGCTGAAACAAAAGGTGCAGGAATGGGCAAAGAACCGTTCCTCACGCAGTCTCGCTCAAATGCAAGGATTCCCCTTACTCATCCCATTCCTGGGAATTTCCGCCGGAATTTGCGTATTTCTGGCGGCTGGGCTCGAAATTTTTAGCTTTCCCACATTCTTGGCTTACACCATCTCCCTACCCCTAACTCTATTCATTGGTTGGTTAGTGTGGTATCAGTTGGGTAAACTTTTAGCACAGCTAGACAGAGGCGGCTCAAAAGCCATAGACCTCGACGCCTGGGAATAGAATTTGTCATTTGTCATTTGTCCTTTGTCATTGGTAAGGCTTTGAGGGGGGTTGACACCTTTTGTGCCCTAGAGCCTTCTTCAATAACATCTTTCTGTTGAAGGAAGCTTCCAGACGCGCCATGGCGCGTCTCTACAATCCCTGCTTTTCCTATCTACTATTCGCGTATTCGCGATCGCACAATCTTCTGTGTTAAGCTCATCATTAACCACGCTGCTCTCGTTAATCTTCGCCATACTCCTAGCGCTTGTCCATCTACTGGGTGAAAAAATGCGCTTTCTTGATGCGATTCCTCGCAGTCAGTGGTTATCATTTGCCGGGGGAGCATCGGTGGCGTATGTTTTTGTGCATTTATTGCCAGAACTTAATCAGGGACAACGAACCATTGAGCAGACAGAAGGATTTGCTCTCGCATTTTTGGAAAGCCATGTTTATTTAGTTGCGCTTCTGGGATTAACAGTATTCTATGGCTTAGAACATCTGGTTAAACTGTATCGGCAAAATCAGCACAAGCTTGGAAGTCTACTCTCTCAAGGGATATTTTGGTTACACATTGGTTCATTTTCCCTTTATAACCTTTTAATTGGTTACCTACTCATTCATCGCGAGGAACCGGGATTAGAGAGTCTCTTATTCTTTTTTATCGCCATGGCGTTGCACTTTTTTGTTAATGACTACGGATTACGGGAGCATCACCAAGACGCTTATCACCGCATCGGGCGCTGGGTTTTAGCTGGTGCGATTTTGTGCGGTTGGGCGATTGGACAAGCCACGGAAATATCTCAAGCCGCCCTAGCCGTACTGTTTGCCTTTCTAGGTGGGGGAATTATTCTCAATGTGATTAAAGAAGAACTACCAGAAGAACGGCAAAGTCGCTTTTGGGCATTTGCTTTGGGGGCAATTCTCTATGCTGGGTTGCTCATTTTGGGTTAGATTTTTGGGCTATTTAGGACAAAATAGTCGCGTCTTTAAGTATCGATGGCTAATCAAGCACTTTCTTCAGATTTTCCATATTTGGCGTAGACCTGTTGAGGGGTGGCTGGCATTACGTTATAGTATTCTTCGCTACCGTTGCTCTTGCCAGTAGGAGCTTGATATCCACAGACAAACTCGGCTGTGCCGTCACTGAAGATATAAGCCCCACTATAGTAGCCCTCTTGGTTAGGACTTCCAAAGGTTTCTTTGACAATTTTGGTTTTGTTGCTCATCGAAAATCTCCTGCTACTACTGCCTATCATCTTAAAAGTTTGAAAATTACTGTTGTCCCACAGGGAGGGACAACAGCGTGACTGCTCTCTAGGTGTAAATAATCTAGGTTTGACACTCCTCAGCCTAAAGGCGTGAGGATTCTTCTTTCATCGAACACTCTTACTATGAAATAGTCGCCTATTTCATACCAGAGGAGCATCTCTCCAGAAGCGTTTTGCTCCATTACAGAAGCTAGTTTCGATATGCCCTATCGTACTATTGAAAACAAGAAAGAATGTGTTTTCTGGTGCTTGTTGCTTAGACTTTTTACCTGTACAAGCCTTTCTGTACAGAACCCTCTAAGCCTAGTTTTCAAGGTGCGATGCCTCTCGGCTCTGGGTTTT
>NZ_JAVKEW010000221.1:0-9439 GCF_040226375.1 Coleofasciculus sp. G2-EDA-02
AGAGACGTTGCAGCCGCTCAAGTAGTCTGTATTCGTGGACTTGCAGCCGTGGGACACACGGTCAAGATGCTTTCTGAGGGTAAATTCACTGGAATCCCTATGACGGAAGAATCCCCGCTCTTATAGGGCGGGGAGTGTCAACTTACTCCAGTTGATCATTGCCAGTATTGCCATCGGTCTGATTTTGCCCAATTTTTTGAGAATCAGACAAACCCCACCAGGGGACACCAAAGATGATGTAAGTTTGATGAACCGCACCCAGGTAAGGGTTAGATTAGAGACATAAGTATTTAACTAATTCAAGGCGATATGCTACAGCCCCAACAGATCTTACGCGATCGCTATCAGCTTAAGCAAAAACTCGGTGACAATCCTCGGCGTCAAACCTGGCTGGCAGATGATATAACCCTATCTGTGCCTCAACCCGTGATTGTGAAACTCTTAACCTTTGGCGGTGAGGTGCAATGGGACGATTTACGGCTATTTGAACGGGAAGCACAGATCCTAAAACAGCTAAAGCATCCCCGCATACCCAAGTATAGAGACTATTTTCACATCGATGAGCGATCGCTGTGGTTCGGCTTAGTGCAAGACTATATTCCTGGCGTTTCCCTGAAAACCTTGATGAGTCAGGGTCAGCGATTTATTGAAGCCGATATCCGTAAAATTGCCAGAGAACTCCTACACATTCTTCAGTTTCTGCATCAACTTAATCCCGCCGTACTCCATCGCGATATCAAGCCCAGCAATCTGATTTGGGGTGAGGATGGACATATCTATTTAGTCGATTTTGGTGCGGTGCAGGATCGAGCAACCACAGAAGGTGCTACCTTTACTGTAGTGGGAACTTATGGCTATGCTCCCATGGAACAGTTTGGCGGTCGGGCAGTTCCCTCCTCTGATCTCTATGCCCTCGGCGCGACGCTGATTCATCTTCTCACAGGTACAGCCCCGGCTGATTTGCCCCAACGGAATTTACGCATTTGCTTTGAAGACCGAGTGAGCCTCAATCCTAGTTTAATCAGTTGGATGCAAAAGCTAACCGAACCCGCACTAGAACAGCGCTTCCCCAGTGCGGCGGCTGCGCTCAACGCCCTAGAATCGGGTCAGACAACGCGCCATTCGATTCAACCGATTCCAACCGCCTTTATTAACAATTCAGGCTGTGGCGGTTTATTTGATGCCTTAATTCCTGTCCCCGATGAAATCAAAGGCTGGAATTGGGGTGCGTTTTTCATGCCCTACTTGTGGCCCCTCACCAATAAAGTTTGGATTGGACTGTTGGCATTAGTCCCCCAAGTGGGATGGTTAATGGCAATCATGTTAGGTGCAAAGGGGAATGAATGGGCTTGGAAAAGTAGAAAATGGCGCAGCATTGAGCAATTCAAAGCCCATCAACGCGGTTGGACGATTGCCGGACTGTTTATTGGTATACCTATGGCATGGATATATATCGGATTACTTGCCATGTTTATCCTGTAACCTTTAAGGCAACTGATGCTTTTCTCCCGCCTGATTACGCTGTTCACTGTGAACATACCACAGGTATTGTGTTAGTCTGATGCCTACTTCACAGAAACGTTAAAAAAATTAACAAAATTTTATTTCCATAAACTTTGAACATCTGCTAAGGTAGCATCACTTAGCCCAATACAAGTTGTCAGACCTTCTCAACGGATAGGAGAGGAGAAAGTCAAAACTCATCCATAAGCAAGCCATTAAGAGGCTGGTAGCTTAATAAAAGCTATTGGTTTTTAGTTGTCAATGCAAGTTAGGGGTTAGACCGATGACAAAAAATAGTCAACTTCCGTCTACGGCTTATTATTATTGAAGCATTTCCTGTTTTTTATTATTTTTTATTTCCCTTGGGGTGTATATGTTTTTTAAGAGTGGGTTGAAATTTACTCAAAACAATAGGCAAAAGGTTCGGCTTTTGCTGAAAAGGGTTGTTATAGGGTTCTTCCTGGTATTGACGATTTTCTCTTTGACAGCAAAACCTGCTTTAGCCCATAGACCTCATGATGTTGTCACTCAAGTTGATTTATCTCCGAAGTATGAGCAAGATCAAGCATTATTTATTATAGTGCGGAGTAGTTTATTTAAATCAACGGACGGAGGTTCTTCGTGGCAAAGAATCGTTAATGGCTTGGATAATATAGCGAATTTAGCGGGTTTATCTATTTCTCCAACCCGTCCGGTTCTCTTTATGTCATCCTTTGGAGACGGGATATATAAATCCTCAGATGGGGGAGATTCATGGCAAAACGTAAATAACGGATTAGACAATTTAAACATTGAAGTCTTAGAGATAGATCCCAACGCTTCGGATTTCGTTTTAGCAGCCGGAAGTGAAGGTGGACTCTATAAAACCGATGACGGCGGTGCAAACTGGAATAAAGTTCTAGATAACCAGAATAAAATTAAGACAATTAGCTTTATTCCGAATGATACAAATTCAATCGTTATTGGAGATGAGGAAGGGAATATCTATGTGTCAGGGGATCGCGGTGAAACCTGGCAAACGAATTCTCCTGTTGAAAATAGTGGCGCCATTACAGCTATAGCCGTTTCACCCAATTTTTCCTCAGATCAAACTATTTTTGTTGGCACAGACAAAGGCGGTGTAATTCAAACAACTGATTTGGCAGACTCATTCACACCATTAAATCAGGGATTGTCTGACCTATCCGTCCAAGATATTGTCATTTCACCGAATTATGCCAACGATAAAACTCTATTTGCCTCAACCTGGAATGACGGCTTCTTTTACTCACAAGATAAAGGAAAGACGTGGAAAAAATCGAGTCAAGGTTTGGTGAAAGATAGTCAAGCCGATGACATGAAAAGTCCTCATTTCACGGATTTGAGTGTCTCTGAAAACACCCTGTTTTTAGGAGGATTTGATGGTCTATTTAAAACTACAGATAGTGGACAGACGTGGCAACTTTTAGAAACCTTATCCCCCAGAACAATTGTTGCTCTAGCCGTATCTCCTGATTATGCAAATGATTCAACAGTCGCTATTGCTCCTTATGTCGGAGATCCCTATATCAGCAACGATGCTGGAATGAACTGGACTCAGATGTATAAAGGGTTAGAAGCTCCTTATTTAACCCAAAGTTTTGAAGAACCAACACAAGATCCGCGACGGTTTTTCGATATTGCCTTTTCTCCGACTTACCGTTCTGATAAAACTCTCTTTGCCACCTTATTATGGGATAATTTTTTACGATCGACTGATGGAGGAAAGCATTGGCAGAGAAGTCAACTTCCAAAGGTTCCTAAGTATTCTACGCGGGGAATGACCATCGCCACTTCACCAGCCTTTGACTCCGATAAAACTATTTACTTACTCACCCAGCAAGGTGTTATTTACAAGTCAACCAACGCCGGAAAAAAATTCTCAGTTCTCAGCAAAATTGGTAAAGACTTTAGTAATGAAACAGCGTCCATCGTCATCTCTCCAGATTTCCTATCTGATCCAACTCTTTACGCATCTAGTTCTGATCCTGGAGTTTTTCAGTCTAGTGATGCAGGTAAAACTTGGCAATCTGTTAGTGAAGACAGTGGTTTAGGTGAAACTAGCAGTATCCGCTTGGCGATTTCACCGAATTACAAGGCGGATCAAACTGTTTTTGCGGGGACTGACCGAGGACTTTTTGTAACAACCAATGCTGGAAAAATATGGGACAAGTTATTGAGTTCTGCTGCTATCGAAAACGGCTATATAGAAGGCGTCGCCATATCTCCGAATTATCAAAACGACCAAACCTTGATTGTTAGCGTCAGGGGTAAGGGATTATTTAAGAGCGTTAATCGAGGACAAAGCTTCACACCAATTGGGAATGATAACCTGGCATTTGCCAGAATGAATAACGTCCCCTGTGCTGGTATACCCATCCAGTTTTCACCCGCCTACGCTACGGATAATACCCTATATGGCTTTGGGTCAGCCCAAGCAGAAATCTTTAAATCAACCGATGGCGGTAATACCTGGGCAATAATGGAACTTCCAGAACATGAAGACCAAGAACCTGGATTACTCACGTCTGTAAGTCTGGCGTTTTATGTTTACAGGGGTCAAACGCTGAGGTTGCTACTGTCCCTAATCACGGCTTTATTGGCTTACTTTGTTTTAGGATATCTCGGGTTAGAAAAACGATTGCCCTTGAAGAAAATACAGATACAACTTTTGGGAACATTTATCATATTTATGGGCGCGGTAATTGTTTTGCTTGCCTAGAATGAACCAAGAAAAAATACAGTAGTTGTAAAGATCATACTAAACGTTCAGGAATCTATAGCAGACTTTAAAAGTAAGCTGCGCTGCATCAACTATCTAAGTAAGGTGTTTTTAAAACTATGACTTCTTTCACAAAATGGACTAAACGAAATCGTTATTATTATGAGGACATTCAAAAATTATATGTTTTTTTTGTTCAAGCCAACTCAGATGTTTTAGAAATTGGTTCAGAACTCGCTTATTTGCTAAATGCTGTAAAGCCTAAAGTAGGGTTAGGAATCGATAGCAATGCTGAAGCTGTTAAAATAGCCAGACAAAAATTTCCAGAATTAGAATTTGGGATTGAAAAACCCGAATCTTTTCAGTGCAGTCAAGCGTTTGATTACATATTGATGGCTAACGCAGTCAGTTATATCGGCGATATTCAAAAAGCTTTCCTAAACTTACAAAAAGTATGTAAGCCTTCGACAAAATTAATTTTAACATTTCATAATCCCGCCTGGGAAATTATTTTAAATTTTGCCACTTTACTCAAACAAAGAAGAGCAGTTTCTAATCTGAACTGGCTAAGTTATGAAGATATTCATAATTTACTCGATCTATCTGGATTTGAAGTTATTTTTCATGGAAAAAGAATGTTGTTTCCTCGACGGATACCTATTTTTTGCAGTATATTCAATAAATTTTTAGCTCCCTTACCACTTATCAATAATCTTTGTTTAACTGAATATATTGTTGCTCAACCTCAAGCTGATCCAGTTAAAGCACAAAAAAACATCAAAAATTTAACCTGTTCAGTAATTGTGCCAGCACGAAATGAAGCCGGAAATATTGAACGATGTGTGACGGAAATGCCTCAGTTAGGCAAGCACACAGAAATTATCTTTATCGAAGGACATTCCCGGGATAATACGTGGGAGGAAATTCAACGAGTTCAGGCGAAATATGGCGATCAATGGGACATCAAAAGTTGTCAACAAACAGGAAAAGGCAAAGGGGATGCTGTTCGGCAAGGGTTCAATATGGCGACGGGAGATATATTAATTATTCTAGATTCTGATTTAACCGTTAAACCGGAAGATTTAGTTCACTTTTTTGATGCTGTTGCATCGGGACGTTGTGAGTTTGCCAATGGTTGCCGTTTGATTTATCCTATCAATTCTCAAGCTATGCCCTGGCTGAATCGAATGGCTAACCGCTTTTTCGCTTGGTTATTGTCATACTTACTTAATACAAAAATTAAGGATTCTCTATGTGGTACTAAAGTCCTTTCAAAAGAAAATTATCAGCGCATTGCTGCCAATCGCTCATATTTTGGTGATTTCGATCCCTTTGGCGATTTCGATTTACTTTTTGGTGCTGCTAAATTAGGGTTAAAAATTAAAGATATACCAGTGCGATATGTTCCTAGGACTTATGGTAGTTCAAATATACAACATTTTAAAGAAGGTTTAGTTTTGTTTAAAATGTGTCTGTATGCTGCTCAAAAAGTAAAATTTATTTAGAAGAAATCTATCCCTATCGAAAAAAAAATTAACCCCTTACTTGGATATAGTAAATTTTATATGTTATATAGTTTACATTCTGCATACCCTACCAAGATTGTTCATTTTTTCAGAACAAATTTGCCTCATAAAATTAAGGTACTAGTTATTTTTGTAATTGTTGTTGGCGTTATTTTACGTTTTGTAAATCTTGACAATAAGATTTTTAATTGGGATGAAGTTAGGAGCTTTTATCGACTATCTGGATATGTAAGAGAAGAGGTAATTCAGCAAATGTTTACTGGTGATATAATTACACCTCAAGATATTCAAAAATATCAAACGCTTTCTCCAGAAAAAAAAATAGATGATGCGGTTTATGCGCTTTCTAATAATCCAGAGCATCCACCACTCTTTTACTTAATGGCTAGATTTTGGATGCATTTATTTGGGACACCATTTTCAGTAAGAGTTTTAGCTGTTATACTTGGACTTTTATCACTTCTGCCCCTCTACTGGTTATGTTGTGAGTTATTTACAACGCCATTAGTGGGGTGGGTAGAACTTGCCTTATTTTCTATTTCTCCCTATCAGATTTTGCTTTCACAAGCCGCTAGAGAATACAGTTTATGGACTCTAATGACAATTGTATCAAGTGCAATGCTATTATATTCCTTGCGGACAAGGAAAACAATAAGTTGGATTGCCTACACGTTAAGTATAATTGGAGGACTTTACTCTCATCTGTTTTTTGCTATAACCTTGTTTGGTCAAGCTATTTACACTGGTATTACAGAAAACTGGGGTTGGAGTAAAAAAATACGCGCTTATCTTTTCACCTTGTTAACAGCTACTATAGCTTTTTTACCGTGGATCATTGTAATTTTAACCAACTATGGACGATTTGAGGAAGTAACGGCTTGGACAAGAGAATTTGAATCTGGATTTCAAGAAATAATTCAAGTAAACATTAATAATATTGGGGACATTTTTATGGATTTTAATGACCACACCAGGCTTGAATACTACCTTTCAATTATTTTTGTTTGTTTGTTCGTGTATTCAATTTATCGTATTTATAAATATAGGTCAAAACAGAAATGGTTGTTTCTTGTATTACTCATTTTTCCCTCATGGTTAATTTTGATATTGCCGGATATGGTTTCACAAGTTGGTGTAAGATCTTTGCAGTCTCGTTATTTAGCGACATCATATTTAGGAATTCAAATTAGTATTGCTTACTTAATTGCTGAGGGAATGCAATTAAAAAACCATGCCATAAGACTGGCAAGTAGCTTATTCCTTGTGATGCTGATTTTATTTGGAGGAATATCTGGAGTATTAATTACACATTCTCAAGATTGGGATTATTTAGAGCTTAAGGGAACACCAATATCTGAAAATCTTCAAATAGCTCCGATTATTAATAAAAATGAACACCCCCTTGTGATCAGTGACTCAACTCATAGCTATCTCCTGTCTTTAAGCTATATTATTGGCGATCATGTCAAATTCCAGTTACTTAAGGAGAATGCTGTAAATCAGTGGACAAATAAGCTAATGCTTGCCCAGGCAGAACATCAATTTAGTGACATATTCCTGTACTATCCACGTCAAGAGTTGCTGGACTTCCTAGACAACAATTATCCGAATTTTAAAGCTAAAAAAATTCACAAAGGACTATTTAGATTGTACCGAACATGATAAAATCAAACTAGAGTGGACTATTTATCTTGTCAAGAGCTTAAAAAACATTAATAGGACTTAATCATTATGAAAGTTATTAATTCCAAAACTATAGATTATTTGAAGAAATTAAAAATCCTACATTTACTCTTTGTTATTATTTTAATTTTTGGGATATTTTTGCGTTTTGCCAACCTCGATCAAAAAGTTTACAATGCTGATGAGGTCAGGAAAATTATATGGCTTTCTGGTCATAGCAGTGAAGCCTTTAAAGAAGAAGTTTATAGTGGAAACATTGTTAGCGCAGAAGAGTTGAAAAGATATCAGTACCCAAGTGACGACACAACTTTAGCTGATGTCTTTAAAGTTTTATCAGGCAAAACAGAACACGTTCCTCTGCACCATATAATCAGCCGATTTTGGCTGCAATTGTTTGGGACTCATTCATCCGCGAAAGTCGTCTCAGTTTTGTTAGGTTTTTTATACTTTCCTTGTTTGTATTGGCTATGTATTGAGTTATTTCAATCCCCTTTAACTGGATGGGTATCAATAGCTATAGTTTCTATTTCTCCCTTTCATATATTGGCATCTCAGAACGCCGGTTCATATAGCTTATGGACTGTTACTATTTTATTGTGTAGTGCGGCACTATTAAGAGCGTTGCGAGTCCAAGCTAAAACCAGTTGGTTGATGTATGCTATTACACTGACACTAGGATTTTATACGCACTTATTTTCAGTTGTAGTTGCCTTGGGACAAGCAATTTATGTAATATTAATCGAAAAATTAAAACTAACCAAAACTTTAATTAATTATGGCTTATCCTGTGTCATCAGTATCGTTTTATTTAGTCCTTGGATTGTTATTTTCTTTGTAAATTTAGGCAGAGTTGACGAAGGGACAAGCTACTATGACCAATTTAATATTAGTTTTCGTAAACTAATCATGTCTTTATATAGCAATATTGGTCATGTTTTTATTGATTTTTATCATCGATATGGCAGACTGGAGAAACTGCTATATTTATGTCTGTTCCTGTTAATTATTTATTCTCTCTACCATCTAGTGCGTAAGACCCAGATAAATGTATGGCTGTTTATCGTTATCTTGATTACTCTTACTCCTATATTACATATAATTGCCAATTTTATTACTCCCTCAGCATTACACATACAATCTCGATATTATCTACCTTCTCATTTAGGTATTCAGTTATCTGTTGCTTATTTATTAGCCTCTCAAATGGGTTCAACATCTCTTAAGGTGTGGCAACGTCGTGTTTGGTCTATTATCTTCTTGATTATAATCACACTGGGGATGATTTCGGGAACGATTTTAATGCAGGAGAAAACTGCTGGTTTAGATGATCAACGAGGAACAGCTAGTGGGAAAAATTTAGCGGTTGCGCCCTACCTCAATCAAGCTGAGAATCCTTTAGTCATCAGTGAAACCACACACAGTTTTATTTTAGCGCTACTCTATCTGATTGATAATGATGTCAAGTTTCAGCTTTTGCAACCTGACAATGTTCAGCAATGGCAGCAAAAACTTAATTTAGTCGAAAACATTAGTGAATTTAGTGATGTTTTTGTTTTTTATCCCGATCCAAAATTTAAGACTTTCATTGAGCAAAATGAAAACATTACAATTCAGGTAGTTGTCAATGGTCTTGATAAAATCAACCTCAAAAAATAATTAGGTTAGGTTTGGTAATAGCAGGTTAATATGGCTATAGCGTCGGTCTAGTAACCAAAGTTATCGGTGGTAATCTCGAAGGTCGTGAAGGGTCAAAAGACGGGAGACTGGGTATCGTATTGTTACCATTTTGAGACAATTGAAGTAGATGCTTCGATTACTGGACTGGTGTTTTAGGACATGGGTTAAGCTGAAGTTCCCCCCATACAGATGTACTGCGCCCAGGCTAAAGCCTTATACCGTAATGGTTTGAGCGCTCAAGCCCTCAAAAATCGTACCCATGTAGCACTTGCAAAAATAGCGCGATCGCGCTATTTTTGCAATAGACAAG
>NZ_JAVKEW010000222.1:0-75902 GCF_040226375.1 Coleofasciculus sp. G2-EDA-02
GTAAAACCCGCCCCTACAGCATCTACTACGTCGGCAAAATCCAGCCATCAACCCCCAAAAAATTACAGATTGTCAGAAATTGTTCGCGGTTTATTTGATGGGTAGGGTATGCTAAATTTTAATCAAATCCATCCTGAGAACGTGCGATCGCGTCTTTTGTAGGGGCGGGTTTTACGGCAAACTGATGGGACTCACTATTTACCTATATAAACCCGCCCCGATCGCATCCTAGATGTGACAGATGTATTATATTGGTAGGATATCCTAAATCTTACTCTACTCCATAACACTTTTAAAAAAATCAATCGTCTCTTTCAACGCCTGAACAAAAACATCAATCTCTTCCCGCGTATTGTAGAAATACAAACTCGCCCGCGCCGAACCCATTACCTCTAAAATACGGTGTAACGGCTGAGTACAATGATGACCCGAACGAATCGCCACCCCTTCATGGTCTAATAACGTAGACACATCACTCGACGCCAATCCCTCAACATTAAACGATGCCAAAGCAGCCCTTCCTTTCCCCTCTGCTGTCGGTTTTGGACCATACAGAGTCAAATCAGGAACATCCCGTAACTGCTGGAACAAATACGCCGTAAGTTCCTCCTCATAAGCATGGATTTTATCCATACCAATCCCCATTAAATAGTCTACCGCCGCACCCAGCGCGATCGCTTCCCCAATCGCAGGTGTTCCCGCTTCAAATTTGTGGGGCAATTCGGCGTAGGTGGAATAGTCGAGAAAGACTTCCGAAATCATCTCACCCCCACCCATAAACGGCGGCATTTCCAGCAGCAAATCTAATTTCCCATACAAGAAACCAATCCCTGTAGGCGCACACATTTTGTGACCCGATGCCACTAACCAGTCACAACCCATCCCCTGCACATCAATCGGCATATGAGGGACAGATTGACAAGCATCAATCAATACCTTAGCGCCATACTGATGTGCGATCGCAATAATCTCTTGGACTGGGTTAATACATCCCAACGTATTCGAGACATGCACCACACTAACTAACTTCGTCTTCTCAGAAATCAGAGACTTGAACTGTTCTAAATCAAACTCCTGGCTTTGTGTCAGTTCCACATACTTCAACACCGCCCCCGTCTTCTGGGCAATGATTTGCCAGGGAACAATGTTGCTGTGATGTTCCATCACCGAGAGAATGATCTCATCCCCTCGCTGCAAACGATTTAATCCCCAGCTATACGCCACCAGATTAATCGATTCTGAGGCATTCCGGGTAAAAACAATCTCATTCCGCGACGCCGCATTCACAAACGCCGCCACCTTATCCCGCGCCGACTCATAGGCTTCTGTCGCCCTCACACTCAGCGCATGAGCGCCTCGATGGACATTGGCGTTATCCCTTTCATAGTAATTTTGCAGCGCCTTCAGCACCGCCAACGGCTTCTGAGAGGTAGCAGCACTGTCAAGATAAATCAACGGTTTCTCGTGAACTTTCTCCTGCAAAATGGGAAAGTCAGAACGGACGATAGCAGCTAAGGTTTTTTCTTGGGTGATGGTCATTGGTTATTCGTCATTTGTCTTATGTCATTGGTCATTTGTCAAACAATTATAGAAATCAAGACTCAGATTCAGGGCGGGTTTTGCCTAAAAACTAGATAAAACAATCAACCTTAATCCGAATGGCACTGAAATAAACAGTGTGAGATCACCAAAACCTTTGATATACCGTAGGGTGGGCATTGCCCACCAGCATACCAGGAGCGTGACATTCACCTTAATCCCTAAACCCGCCCCGGAAAGACGTGCCATAGCACCTCTCTACATATTTGGGGACTACATTGTCCTACACATCGCACATTGGGCAAGTCTTTGCCCCAGGGATTCCACAGGAATTCCCTGGAGAATCTCCGCGACAAAGGCATCAATTAACAAATTCCGGGCATTAGTTTCATTCAATCCTCGACTTTGTAAATAGAATACGTCTTCTGGGTCTAATTGACTCACTGTCGCACCGTGAGAACATTTAACTTGGTCAGCCGTAATTTCCAGTTGCGGTTTGGTATCCACACGGGCTTTAGCTGAAAGCAATAAATTGCGATTCAATTGAGCCGCATTGGTGAATTGAGCCCCTTGGGGCACGAAAACCTTACCATTGAATACTCCGTGCGCCCGGTCATCTATGATACATTTGTGCAACTGGTTGGTTATGCCATGAGGATGATTTAACCGCACCGCACTATGGGTATCTGCCACCTGTTCCCCACCAATCATAGTTAAACCGTTGAGCGTAGTTTCTGTCGCCTCACCCGTTTGCACGATTTCTAAATTATGCCGAGATAGTTTCGCCCCTAAACTAATCGCGTTACAAGTATAGCGGCTATTCCGGGCTTGACTTACCGCTGTTTTACCAATGTGGAACCCATCAATCGCTTCTCGCTGATTCCGGGTATGGATAACTTGGGAACCTTCCTCAAGCCAAATCTCCGTCACTGGGTTATTGAAATAAGGACAATTGACCGGAATATCTGGACATCCTTCTACATTCGCCGCGTAATGTTCAATCAGATTCACCACCGAACCCGCTTCAGCAACCACCAGACAGCGCGGTTGGCATATTACAGGTACGTCGTCAGTCGTGGAAATAAACAGCAGATGAATCGGTGTCTCGACTATTCTATTTTGGGGAACCCACACCACCGCCGCATCCGTGAGTCCCGATGTATTTAGGGCGGTGAAGACATCACAAGCGCCCTGTTGCTTCCCCAAATAATTTTGGATTTTCCCTGCATACGCCCCAGGTAAACCCGCCAAATTCCCCACATATACGCCTTCGGGTAATCCACTTACCGACGATAAAACCGGCGCATACACCCCATTGACGAAGACTAATCGACTATTCGGGGTTTCGGGTAGGGTGAGGGAAGTCAAGTCTAAGTGTTGCAGGAATTGCTCAAAAAACGTCTCCACCCCTTGAAAATTCACCGCCAATAACGGCGACAAATCCGTAAACCGCCATTCTTCATCGCGACGAGTTGGAATTGCTAATTCTTGCACAATCGCCGCCGCTTGGTCGCGCAGTTGCTGGAGAGTGGCGTTTAATTGTCCCCCGACAACGGGTTCATCTTGGCGACATTCGTCTAATAGCGCCTTTAAATAGGAAATTTCCGGTTTCGCAGATAGTTGTATACTCATTAGGCAATCACCTCAGCCGCCGCTTCTTCTATCACCCAATCATAACCACGGGATTCTAATTCTAATGCCAATTCCTTACCCCCGGTTTTGAGAATGCGCCCTGCTGCCATGACATGGACATAATCGGGTTCAATATAATTGAGCATCCGTTGGTAGTGGGTAATCAGAATCATGGCATTGTCAGGACTTGCTAACTGATTCACCCCGTTGGCGACAATCTTTAGGGCGTCAATATCCAAACCGGAATCCGTCTCATCCAGAATCGCCAGTTTTGGTTCTAACAACGCCATTTGCAGAATCTCATTCCGCTTCTTCTCGCCGCCAGAGAAGCCTTCATTTAAACTGCGCTCCAGGAAGCTGGGATTCATCTTGACAATTTCCAGTTTTTCCTCGATTAGGTCTTCAAAGTCAAACGTATCAATTTCCTCTAATCCCTGATGCTTACGGCGGGAATTATAAGCGACGCGCAAGAAGTCTAAATTACTCACCCCAGGAATTTCTAATGGATACTGAAACGCTAGAAAAATGCCAGCCAATGCCCGTTCTTCGGGTTCGAGTTCCAGCAGATTTTGCCCCAGAAATGTCACCTCGCCTCCGGTGACTTCGTAGGCGGGATGTCCCGCTAAAAGCTTGGAAAAGGTGCTTTTACCTGAGCCATTTTGCCCCATGATGGCGTGAATTTCTCCCGCCTTCACCTCTAGGTTTAAGCCTTTGAGGATTTGTTGTCCTTCAACATTTGCCGTCAAATTGTGGACGGATAAGATTACGTCGCTATTTTCTCTAATCATTACACGTTTTCACCAATTCAGATCAATGATTCTTCGGGATAAGGGAGATAGGGTGTTCCAGACGTAGCTGGTCGGGGCGGGCGCGAGTCACATCTGGGTGCAACGGAACAAGAGTAGTAAAACCCGCCCCGGAAAGACGCGCCATGGTACGTGTCAACACTCAACACTCAACCTAACCCACGGCTCCTTCTAATTTCAGACTCAATAATTTATCGGCTTCAGCGGCGAATTCCATCGGCAATTTATTGAAGACATCCTGACAGAACCCACTAACCATCATGGAGACAGCATCTTCTTCTGAGATTCCGCGTTGAGTAAAGTAGAAAAGCTGATCCTCGCCAATTTTCGAGGTTGAGGCTTCGTGTTCGACTTTAGCCGTATTATTTTCAACTTGAATATAGGGGAAAGTATTCGCCTCAGCCCTATCGCCAATCAACATGGAATCGCACTGGGAATAATTCCGCGCCCCTTTTGCTTTGGGACTCACTTTCACTAAACCCCGATAGCTATTCTTAGAATTACCAGCGGAAATTCCTTTAGAAATAATAGTGCTACGGGTATTTTTGCCAATATGCACCATTTTAGTGCCGGTGTCGGCTTGCTGCATGTTATTGGTTAACGCCACGGAGTAAAATTCACCCACGGAGTTATCCCCCACGAGGACACAACTGGGATACTTCCAGGTAATCGCTGAACCGGTTTCTACCTGCGTCCAGGAAATCTTGGAGTTAACTCCTTTGCACAAGCCGCGCTTGGTGACAAAGTTATAGATTCCTCCTTTACCCTTTTCGTCACCTGCAAACCAGTTTTGTACGGTGGAGTATTTAATATCGGCGTTATCTAGGGTGACGAGTTCCACAACAGCGGCGTGAAGTTGGTTGGTGTCGTACATAGGCGCTGTACACCCTTCTAAGTAGCTCACCGAACTACCTTCTTCGGCGACAATCAGGGTGCGTTCAAACTGTCCTGTGTCCCCGGTATTAATCCGGAAATAGGTGGATAGTTCCATGGGACATTTGACGCCTTTGGGAATAAATACAAAGGAACCGTCACTAAACACAGCCGAGTTGAGGGCAGCAAAGTAATTATCGCCTACGGGGACAACAGTACCCAGATATTTCTGCACCAATTCTGGGTGTTCTTGCAGCGCTTCGGAGATGGAACAGAAGATAACGCCGACTTCGGCTAATTTTTCTTTAAATGTGGTGGCGACGGAAACGCTGTCAAAAATAGCATCTACAGCGACGTTGGACAGTCGCTTCTGTTCAGACAGGGGAATCCCCAGCTTTTCAAAGGTTTCTAGGAGGGCTGGGTCAACCTCTTCCAGGCTGTTGAGCTTTTCGGTTTTCTTTTTCGGGGCGGAGTAGTAAATGATATTCTGGTAGTCGATGGGCGGATAGTTAACGTGGGGCCACGTTGGTTCCTCCATCTTTAACCATTGGCGATAGGCTTTGAGGCGAAACTCCAGCATGAACTCCGGTTCGTTCTTCTTGGCGGAGATCAGGCGGACTACGTCTTCATTCAAGCCACGGGGAATGGTGTCGGCTTCGATATCGGTGACAAAGCCGTACTTGTAGGGCTGGTTGACTAATTTCTTGACGGTAGCAGTCATTGGATTAAGGGTTCTCTCTTCTACTAAGGATGGGAAGTGGGCGGGAGCGTTTCTGTATCAATGGACCCGTCACCAGTTTTCCCGAGTTCAGGCTAATTGGGTCACGTTGCACTAGCAATAGGGTTAAACAACACTTTTGTTGTTTAACTCTATTGTAGGTTATATTAACAACTAAGATGTTGTCAAAGTCAACTGCATTTCTTCTGTTGCCCTAACACAAGCGTGATTTTACCCCAAAAGCCGATGACCACCACTCAGCAATCTTCTACCAAGCAAGACATTTTGCAGTATTTACTCAAACAGGAGCGAGCGATCGCGCAGGCATTAGCGGAAGCTCTGGATATTAGTCCCCAAGCCATTCGGCGTCACCTGAAGGATTTGGAAACCGAGGGACTGATAGAGTATGAGTCGGTATCGATGGGAATGGGGCGTCCTCAGCATGTTTACCGCTTGAGCAAGAAAGGACGCGATCGCTTCCCTAACCATTATGGCGAGTTTGCTGTGTCTTTGCTAGACACCTTGGAAGAAACAGTAGGTCGGGATCAGGTGAGTACCATTCTCCAGAAGCAGTGGAAACGCAAAGCCCTGGAATACCGCCAGCGCTTGGGTAAAGGTTCATTAGCAGAACGAGTCGCCAAATTGGTAGAACTGCGCCAAAGTGAAGGGTATATGGCTGAATGGTATCCAGTTGAATCCAGTGACGTGAGTCAACAGACCCGTAACCAGTTTATTTTGAAAGAACACAACTGTGCTATTTCCAACGTCGCTGAATCCTTTCCTAGCGTCTGCGGACATGAATTAGAAATGTTTGCCGCCATTCTACCCGATTGCCAAGTCGAGCGCACTCACTGGATTAATCATGGAGAACATCAGTGTGGTTATTTGATTAAGGCGAAATAGTTTGTCATGGTTCATTGGTAATCCCTTCCCCCATCTCCCC
The DNA here is from genome assembly GCF_040226375.1 of Coleofasciculus sp. G2-EDA-02. NCBI lineage: Bacteria > Bacillati > Cyanobacteriota > Cyanophyceae > Coleofasciculales > Coleofasciculaceae > Coleofasciculus > Coleofasciculus sp. G2-EDA-02. The sequence continues at coordinate 6,512 of NZ_JAVKEW010000222.1, forward strand.
CATCTCCCCAACAAGGGCGGGTTTAGTCAAGTTATCGGTTTTGTGCCACAACGTTATGGGTAAAACCCGCCCCTACAGATTGACTCTCCCTGCACCCCCAATTTCTCATGTCCCAACAACCGACAACACAATTTTTAAGTCCAGAGGAATCTGCTGCGGTCGATAAAGCGTTACTCGCATCCCATTATAAGTTTTTAACCCGATTAACTATTTCATCCCTGCGCCTTTTAACCCATATCGCCCAAGACACAGGAGTAGCCGTTGAAGAATTGACGCCTCAGCAGGTGATTGATTGGTTTGAAAAAGACAGCAAGATTCGCCATGAACAGGGATCGGATGCCGCATTTTTGAAGTGGTGATTCCCCCGGCTTCTTTGAAATCCGATACAACCAAGCTGGATCAACAGGATTCGTCCTGTTGATTAATTTATTTTTAGAGAAAAATAGAGCTTTAAATTTTAGTATTTGCCCCTGATTTGTCAAGGTTAAGACCATGAATTTTGATATAAGTTAACAAAAATAAATTTATTCAAAAAAATAAAATTAGTTCACTAAAAATTCATAGATTTAGTGGGTAATTTTATACGGATTTTTCCTATTCGCTGGTGAAGGTTAATTATGATGGCGAGTAGACAAAACTCGTGCGTAGAGGTAATTCCGTGAAACTCAAATTAACATTTTTACTATCGGTCGCCTTCGTCGCTGGTGTAGCGGCAAAAGCGCAAGCGGCGAATTTTTTTACCTATAATCCGAATGAACAAGAAATTTATCACAGCACATTTGATAACGCAAATGATTGGCAGCTAAACAATACTACTGTCGCTCAGGGTGAACTTCAGGCTAATCCTGAGGCGAATTGGGCATCAGCCTACTACGATCTCTCATCGTTGAATCAATTGGATTTAGATGATGGTGATATCGCTATTTACTGGAGCGCTCGCACAGATCGAAGTAAGCCCGAACTGGGTAAGTTCTTTGTGGAACTGAATGTTGCACCAACAGATACCCAGGAACCGCGCCAAATTAACTGGAATATCCGTCCTGTTTCTCCCCGTGATGGCAATTTCCGCAACTTACCCTATTTACTTTACGTTGATCCCGGCTTTAATATTCCCCATGAGGTTGAACAAGAGCTGGTTGTTCCCGATCAATTTCCTGATACTGAAACTTACGAGAGTTTCCGACTCACATTGAGTAAAACGGGAATGGATACTGTTGAAGTCACGCCTTACTATTGGCTGAATGATAATTGGCAAGTGTTTTCCGCTCAAGACGGTTCAACGCTACCCATGAGCGTTAGTATCCAAGATAACCTGGAAGGTCGAGACTATTTTGAATCCCTCAGTTTTCGGTTCCGCCAAAATCGCTCCTATCTTGATGCGGTTGCTATTACTCGGATTCCCACCGATTCAGAACCCGTCGATATTCCAGAAGCCTCTACAGGATTAGGTTTATTCGCTATGGGTGTTTGGGGAATCCGTAAGTTGATGCAAAAGCTGAATCGATAGAAGGATTAGGTAGAGACGTTGCATACAACGTCTCTACCACAGGAAAGGAAAGTCCTAATCGATGTGTCTACTGCTATACAAGCCGCATCTAATCTATCAAATTAAGTGTGCCACGCCCGTAGTGGCATGACAGCTTACAGTTTTACCTGCTAGCATTATCGCAGTTGTTGCTCGGTTAACAATGTATTAACCCAAACCCGATCATCTGCAAACAATGGCGGTAAAGGTTCTTGCGTATAATCGATTGCTAAATCATAACTGGCTTGCTCGTACATATTATTCAACAATACCTGTAAATCAACGACGGGTTCCTGATCTCCAGACTTCAAGGGTAAGGGAAATGAGGGAATCGCATTGGGTAAATTAAAGGCATATAAATCAGCTTGAGGACGACGCTCTCCTCGACTGACTAAAATTCGATAATGAGTTTGACCATTGCTATGATATACTGGCATAGGTTGCCCCTTCCGCAGTAAATCAATTTCCACTAAATGAGTTGAACTGCCGAAGATTTTATGGCGTTTAGTTTCATATTTATCGCGTCCTTCTCCGGAACGTTTATTAATCGGAGAGAGTATCTCAATAACGGTGACAACTTCACCTGTGGCGACTTCTCGGACTTCTAAATACCCTTGCTTAATTGTTTCCGGTACAGGAACTTCTACGATTTTGGGTTGAGTTGGAGATGGGGCGACAGCAACATTACTCATCGGTTGTTTCGTTGTCGCCTGTGAACGTTTGACCGTTAAATCAGGAACACCAATCAGTAGGGATTGTTCGCCAACTGTTTCATACAGACGAACCTCAACCGCTGCTCTGTATTTTGGGCGCAGTTGAGGAGAAAGTGACCTAGCTAATTCAACAATTAGCCAGTGATGGACTCCGGGCCAGATTTCCGGATGTTCTAGGTAAGGGTTCATCCCCGGAAACGGGTTTGGCATAAATTTCCCTCCTTGGCGTTCGATTCTTGTTGCTTAAATTTTATCGTCGTTTTGCCCTAGCACGGGGAAATCCCGGAATCAGACAGATTAATTAAATCCGTCTTAGTTTAATATGGATGAGCTTGCAGCCAAGTGGTAATCTGTGGGATTTGACTCACTGTATTTTTCAGCGTTTCCAGGTTTGGATAAGGCTGCAACAAATCCTTGGGCGGCTGATAAGGTCCATCGGGTTCTGGGATGTAGGAAAATCCAGAAGGATCATTCCAGAATTTCCCGGTATGATCATATATACACAGAAGGTCAAATACCGCGATATCTGCCCAGGTTAAGGATGAGCCAACTAGAAATGAAGAGGCTTGATTTTGAGTAATTATTTGCTCAAACTGCTCTAAGTGCATGGGTACGGATGTGGCGAAATACTCGTTTAACCGCTTCACTTTAACTGATGGTTCTCTAAATGTCATAATGAACTGACCTTGTTCCACCACCCGGTCAACATAACACCCATACAGCAAATCCTGGAGATCTCTCCAGGCATCAACGATCATATCGGATAGGGCTGCCTGTAAATGGTCTATGGGATAAAGTCCTGCTTGTTTAGCTGCATAACGAGCGATCGCGCATGACTGGCTGATTACTGTATCCCCTAGCTTCAGAATCGGTAGTTGACCAAAGGGAAGCTCCCCAGTGGAGCGCATTTGCCCGTATTCTTCAAAGGAGAGTCTTTGATCGTCAAATGAAACCTCACCACAGGTGAAAATAAGACGTGAAAGTTCGGCTCTACCTTTCCCTTGAAAATACACTAAAACAGGAACGTCTTTCATGATACTTTTTCAGTCCTTAGATGTTAATCAATTTGATGCATCGTCGGTGCGAGATCTTTCCCCACCCAGAGAATGCTATCGTCAGGGAAAGGATTCCATTTGCCTGGAAACAAGGGTTCAGATGCAATAATAATTGAGTTGGGGAAAGCGGTATCCTTTAGCAGCCAATAAAGAGATGGTGCTGATGTCCCCCTAGCAAAACGAGATGCAACGAGCTGCTGTCCATCGCTGACGACAATATTGGCACTGAAGCTGATTGTATCCAATTGGGCTAATTTGGTGAGTGTCTTTAAGCTTTCTGTTAAAGCGACAGGTAAAGACGTTCCTCTGACGGCTAACTCGTTGGCGAGTAGGGCAAAGATATGTTCCGAATCCGTCGTTCCTTCGATTTTTCGATAAATGTCCTCTCTGAGATGCTTGCGAATCGGGTGATAGAGGGTGTCTCGGAAGTTTTCGATGAAGCCGTTGTGAATGAATAAGACGCGATCGCAACTGAATGGTTGGCAGTTACTCAAGTTTGAGGCTTGTCCGGGGGTAGCACTGCGGACGTAAGCTAAGCAACATCCAGAATTAATATAACGGCTCAGATGGGGTAAGTTAATATCGCCCCATATCGGCAGGATATTTTTATAGATAAAGGGTTCGCTATCTTGTTGATTGTCATACCACCCTAACCCTACTCCGTCGGCATTGACGGAGGTGGTTATTGTTTCCTTTGGTTTGTAACTTTGGATTTCCAGGGAATGTTCGGGTTGGTATATTAGGCGATTGGGTTGAATGGGACAACCGAGGTAAGCCAGTAATCGACACATAATTTAAATCATTGGTCATTGGTCATTTTTCGCGCTATGCCAGTAACATTCGCCAGCAAAATCCTTTTAGGAGGGCGGGTTTAGTTAAGCTATCCGACATCAACATAACGTTATCTGTAAAACCCGCCCCTACAGCATCTCCATCTGCCCCAGCTAAGAGACGTAGCATGCTACGTCTCTACATTGCTCCCCCTACCACCCCCAGGTTCCCGGTTCGCCTTTGAACGGACCAACAATATCCTGGGTGATCCAGCCGGCATAATAATCGCCGGGTTGGGGTTGTACTTTCTCATCATCCACATAGCAAGCATCCATTGGTCTGGGATAAAAGCCGACATAACCGATGAGTTCTTCGTAGGCAGGGAATATTTTAGTATAGTACCAAGCCACGTTTTTGGCTTCGCGATCGCCTACTCTCAAGGTATAGTAAGATGCCCGTCCTTTCCACTCGCAGTAAGTGGAGTGAGAACTTGGAGTTAAATACTCCATCTTGATATCGTCTACGGGAATAAAGTAGTTAGGTGGATGGCTGGTTTCTATTACTCTTTTGGCACGGCGGGTTTCGGCAATGACTTCACCATTGAATATAATTTTAATCGGCTTCGTTACATCTTCAATGCGGGGAGGGCGGGGATAATCCCAGACGGATTCTTGACCGGGACTAGGGGGAATGGGTTTGGGTATCATGAAACACTCCTACACTATTTTAATTGGATGACGTGAGCGAATTTAATCGGTATCGGCTAAGCGAATGCCGGTGAATTGCCACCGAGTAGCCGGGGGGTAAAAGTTGCGATAGGTGGGACGAATATGAGACAAAGACGTTACACAGGAGCCACCCCGTAAAACTAAACGATTACACATTAATTTGCCATTATATTCACCGATGATTCCGGCTTCTAGGCGACAGCCGGGATAAGGTTGATGGGTGCTAGTTGTCCATTCCCAAACATCGCCGAATAGTTGCTGAGGGGAATCGCTTCCTGTGGCGGGTTTAGGGTGCAATAGTCCGGTTTCTAAGAGGTTACCTTTGACGGGAAGATTGGCGGTGGCTATTTCCCATTCGGCTTCCGTGGGTAACCGTTTCCCTGCCCAACGTGCATAGGCATCGGTTTCATAAAAGCTTAGATGACAAACGGGTTCGTTTTCATTTAAGCGACGCATTCCTCCTAGTGTCATTAACCACCAATCGCCATCGATTTGTTCCCAATATAAGGGGGCTTGCCATTGTTGAGATTGTGCTGTTTTCCACCCTTCTGATAGCCAATAATCAGGGTTGTTGTAACCGCCTGCTTGGATAAATTCCAGGTATTCGCCGTTGGTGATTAATCGCGAGGCAAGTTGATAGTCTTGCAGGTAAACCTGATGGCGGGGCTGTTCGTTATCAAAGGCAAATCCTTTACCGTTGTGACCTATTTCATATAATTGGGCGGGATAGTTTAGCCACTCTAGTGGTTTGACGACAGATGGAGCAGGTGGAATGGGTAAATTAGGGTTGTAGATGGGACGTAGGGGATTATTGCCAAAGATATGTTTAATGTTGGTCAATAGAAATTCTTGATGTTGTTGTTCGTGGTTGAGTCCAAGGATAATTAGGGCTTCTAATTCTGAGTTTCCGGAATTTGCTGCGATTAATGACTGGATGGCTTCATCGACAGATGCACGATAGCGATAAATTTCGGCGACGGTGGGGCGCGATAAGGTGCCGCGTTGGGCGGCTGGAACTCGTTTTCCTAATGATTCGTAGTAGGAGTTGAAGAGGTAATCATAGTTGGGGTGAAAAATTCTGTAGCCTTTGAGGTGAGGGACTAATATAAAGGCTTCAAAAAACCAAGCCGTATGGGCGAGATGCCATTTAATTGGGCTAGCATCTGCCATACTTTGAACCACATAGTCTTCAATTTCTAAGGGTTGACAAATTTGTTCGCTGAGTTGGCGGATTTGTTGGTAGTAGGCGGATAAGGATGGCTGGTTTGAGGTTGGAGAATTAGGATGGGTGATTAACATTATGATTAGTAAGGATAATAAAGATTGCTGTTTAGTGACACCTTGGGAAACGAGAATTGGGTTGTCCGGGGGGCTATACGCATAGAATGGCTTTTTTGTCAAATCTGCCCCGGAGTCTGTCCCGGAAATTGGGTAATTAAGTATGTTTGTAGTATTTGGCTTTTGGGGACGCGATCGCGGCGAAAATGACGCAGCATTAAGGCTTTTAAGCGTTATAGATTAAATTTTGACCATAATTAGCCTATATTACACTATTAAAAAAATATCATACTACACCCTCAAAGCCCGATCAAGTGGGGTTTTGCTAGGGAGCTATTTTGCCCGCCCGAAGTCTTCTTATCTTTAGACTATTAAAACTTAAACCCAAAAATTATAAGCTTTAGTTATCAGGTTGCGGCAGGTGAAATGATATCCGGCTTTCTCATCCATAAATAATCAAAACGTCTCCCTATCTTCCCCATCTTCCAGACGTTCCACCGGAGGAGTCTCTACAACCCCATCTTCCCCTTACCCTAATTAGTATTCAACCGGACATGATATGACGGAAGGGCTTGGGAACCAAGCCCCTACAAACCCCCCCGACAAATCTGATATACCCAGGTTTGTAAATACAGATCGGGTTGTCCTTTGGGTTCCGCTTGATATTGAGCTCCCCGTTCGGTTAATGTCCACTTTCCTTGTGTTTCTAAGTCTCTCATTTTGTCTTTAAAGTCACTGCTTTCGTAGAAGTCGGGGCGTAGGGTAAATATAATGTATCCTTGGGGTTTAGTGACACGAATTAATTCATCAAACGAATGGCTCGGAGCATGTCCATAAGTAAATACGCCACAAGCGGTAACGGCGTCAAAGGTAGCTGTGGGAAAGTCTAAGGGTTCGCCTAATATCATTTGGCGTAACTGGGTGTAGACATTCTTCTTTTGTGCCTCAGCCATCATCCCTGGGGAAAGGTCAATTCCGACTAGGTTGTCATAGCCTTCCTGGTGCAGCCATTGACCCATTGTACCGGTGCCGGCTCCCGCATCTAAGATTAGGGCATTTTTGGGGACGTATTTAAGAGTGAGATCGACGATAGGTTCGCGGTTAGGACGACCAAAGGTTTCAGCTAAATCGCGTTCGTAGTCCTTTGCCCATTGGTTATAGCGATCGCGGAGTTGGCGATTATCTTGCGAACTATAAACCCACTGGATTTTATCTGACATAGTTATCTTGATTATCAACGTTTACTCAACTGAGACATTTGACCTTTTGGCTGAAAACATTTTCCAGCATTGGCACAAAAACGGATAAGGGTAAGGTGTCATAATTGGGGTCGAAGGAAATTTGATCCCACTTATGGCAGAACCGAATTGTCTGCTCGAAAGCTGGATGCTCTTGCAATCGCTTATATTCATTGCCATCTAATACCAATTGATGTAAGTAGCTGTCGCTCTGCACGATTCCGTGATACTGTACTATCCAGGCATTTTCTGGGGATACATAGGGTCGTAATATTGCTGCGGCTAATTCACCGTGGTTGACAGGAGCTAGGTGTTCACCGATGTCATGTAGTAAGGCACAAACAATTGTTTCTTGATCACTGCCATCACGCAATGCTCGTGTTGCTGTCTGCAGCGAGTGTTCGAGTTGATCCACACGATATCCCATTTGATTGCCACGTAAACCTAGAAGTGCTTCAATAATTCTCTTCGTCAAGCATTTGATGTGTTCTTCAAAACAATTATCTATAATTTTTAGTTCTTTTTCAGTTGCGAGATCAGCTCTGGTAAAATTGACGATTTTGTTCATTGAATTTAATTCCGATTTAATCAATAGTTTGATGCGGCATCAAATCTTTTCTGTCCCTGAAAGTAATCCCACTCAATAAATGTTATTTCTAAGTGTCTAGTTCCTGAACGAGAATCAAAGGCTTTACGTCCATGTAATACCCGGAAGTTGTTTACAAGTAGACAATCTCCTTTTTGCAGACGATAATAATATCGATAGCCTGGATTATTTAAATACTTTAAAAATGAATCATAGGCTTGATAGAAAATATCTATTTTTTTATAGGGTAAGTCTATATGAATATTTTTATGAGAAAAACAAATAGCTGCTACTTGACTTTGGTCATTTAACTTGACAATAGGACTTGTCCGAGAGAATAAGTAATTCCACCTCTCTATAAACTGTTTAAATTTTACAGGAATATTAGCCAATACATGAAAATAATCAGGATATTTTTTGCCAAAATCTGCGACCAATTTAAACCCATCTACAACTATTGACTCACCTCCAGATGCATCATTTTTGACACAATATAAGGCTTGTACCAAGGGAGGAGCATTTAGATAAGTAAAATCTGTATGCAGTGACAAAGCAGAACCCTCCGATGACATAGATAGATCTGAAGATAGATTCGATGAACTCGGTACTGGCTTTACTGTAGAGAAATTTCCAAATTTAGCAAATTCGTAAATGGGACCAATGGACAACAGTAAAGCTTCGAGGTCTTCAATCGCTACATTCCGCAAAACTGCCAAGCCTAATTTAGAAAGGTGTTCGGTCAAAATCTTACGTGTCTTCTGACTGTCTCCACAATACTCTGACCATTCTATTTTATGTGTATCAAACCAGGCTCGATCCCACAGGATCTGTTGGCAGAGAGACTCTGGTTTAGGCTTCGGATCGTAGGCACGCTCCAGTAGCCAGGAAAGCGGAAAGACGCTCTGATGGCTAGAGTATTCGTCCCAGTTAATGACTAGGCGATCGTCCTGTAGGTTTACGGAAAAAGGTTGAGGATCGAGGACAAAATCGCTCAAGTCGGACATTTTTTGGCGAGAACTCGGATCGTAGCACTTGGGGCATAAGCAATGATCGCGTAACCAGACGTAATGGAAGCGTTTCCCCTGAATAGTTAGAAATTGTTTATTAATTATTAAATTTGGTGTTTCCAGCATATTTTAGTCTTTATTGTTTTTTCATAGAAAAGTTTTGAGTCGTTGGGCTAAACTCTGAACCTGGGGTTCCATCATCATCGTGAAATGATTTCCTGGAACAATTTGAACATCTAACGATTGGGCAGAAAGCTGACTCCAGCCCCAAGTTGGATCTTGTTGAGTCATCACTTCATCGGGTAGAAAATCATCTCCTGGGTGAACTTCACTCCCTCGCAACAGGGTAATTGGGTTGGGATAAACCTGCGAGGGGACATATTGAGTCATGGCTTGCATATTGGCTTTATAAACCTGAAACAGTCGCCTCAATTCAGTTTCGCTAAATACCTGTCCCACTTTTTTCAAGGTTAATCGGAGCAGGTTGATTTGCTCATCCAAACTCAAAGAGTCAAGGGATGATGGTAGGTTTAAGTCTTGCTCTAGGGAGCGTTCAAACATCCTCGCGAGTCCCCTTGTATATTTGCTGTCATGCCAATGAATGGCATCTTTTTCCTGTTCGACAACAGGTACTTGAATATCCATAATTGCCAGGAGAGAAACTTCCTGCCCTTGAGCCTGTAACTGGTTGGCGATTTCAAACGCCACTTTACCCCCAAAGGAATGCCCAGCGATAAAATAAGGACCATGGGGTTGTATCTCTTGGATGGATTTGATCTGGTGAGCGGCAATATCAGCCATATTGGTATAGGGTTCAATGTCTTCATCCAAACCCAGCGATCGCAACCCATAAAACGGTTGCTCATTTCCCAGATAACGGGCTAGGGGTTCGAGTTGAAACACATTACCTAAAATTCCCGGCAGACAAAACAAGGGAGGTTTATTACCCTGGGGTTGAATCGCCACTAGGGTAGAGGTATGGGATAGGGTTGGGGTTGACTCGGCTAAATCCAGAACCGCTATCGCGAGATAATCAACCAGGGCTTCTAAGGTTGGATAGTCAAACAGTAGAGTCGATCGTAAATTACAGCCCAAATTTGTTTGTAGATAACTTCTTAACTCAATTGCCATCAACGAGTCTAACCCTAAATCAAATAACCGTTGCCCTAACTCAATGTTTTCCGGTTCCTTTAAGCCTAGAGTTTTCCCCACCAATCCTCGAACATGAGACATCAGCCAATCTCGACGCGCTGATGCCGGGATTCGCTCTAACTCTAACCTGAATGATGGCGTTGATTCCTCCGGTGTCGCCGCAACATTTGACATCAAATACTCATAGAAAGGCGGCGGTTGTTGAAATCCACTAAGCCATTTTGACCAATCGGTCATCGGTAGTACAGTCACTTGGGTGGCATTTTCGGCGATTAACCTACCCAGCACTTGAAACCCGTCTGAATTGGTAATCAAATCAATCCCTTGAGCCGCTAATCGCAACTGTTGCTCTTGGCTGAGTTTAGCCGCCATCCCCACGTCACCCCAAGCGCCCCAGTTTACACATAGAGCGGGTAGATTTAAGGCGCGACGGTAATGAGCCAGTGTATCCAGGAATGTATTGGCAGCGATATAGTTTCCTTGCCCCACCATTCCGGTAATGGATGCTGCTGAGGAGAAACAAATAAACAAGTCTAAGGGTAGATCTTTGGTTAATTGATGTAAATTCCAGGAACCTGCCACTTTTGGCGCCATTACCTTCTCAAATCTTGCCCAAGATTGGTTTGGCAGCACCCCATCATCTAACACGCCAGCGGCGTGAATAATCCCCCGTAGGGGTTGGGGACAAGCGGCGATTAAGTGAGCCACCTCCTCATATTGGGCGACATCGGCTTTCACTACTAAAATCTCTGCTCCCTGTTGCTCCAATTGGCGGATTTCGGCGCTAACGTCTGGTGAGGGGATGCCTCGGCGACTGGCTAAAACGATATGTTTGGCGCCTTCCTCAATGAGCCATTGAGCGGCTTTAATCCCTAAACCGCCTAACCCGCCCGTAATCAAATAACTACCCTCACCTCGGATTACGGTTGAAGATGGCGATTCTGACAGAGAAATGACAACTTTGCCAATATGTTTGGCGCCTGCCATATATCGGAAAGCCTCAACAACATTTTCTAGGGAGAAAACTTTCATCGGTAAGGGTTTGAGGCTACCCTCGGCAAACCCGGATAAGAGGTGAGCAAAGAGGGAAGGGAGTAAATCTGGGTTTTGCTGGTAGGCTTCTCCTAAGTCAAAGGGAAAATAAGCCGCATCGGGGCGCTGTTGCTGAACTTTCTGATTATCCCAGATATCGATTTTGCCGAGTTCGATAAATCGTCCATTGTGAGCCAGGATTTCAAAGCTTTTATCGATAAACTCTTTATTAAAGCTATTCAGAACAATAGTCACCCCTTGCCCCTGGGTAAGTTGTTTAATCTCCTCAGCAAAATCTAAGGTGCGGGAGTTCATGACATGATTAATCCCCATTGCCTGGAGAAACTCCCATTTTTTCGGGCTCGCCGTGGCAAAAATTTCGGCTCCCACCCGTTGCGCCAGTTGTACAGCCGCTTGACCAACACCGCCGGCGGCAGAATGAATTAAGATACTCTCACCGGCTTGAATCTTGGCTAACTCGTGCAGGGCATAGTCAGCGGTGAGAAAGGCAGCGGGAATCGTGGCGGCTTCTTCAAAACTGAACCCTTCCGGTTTGAGGGTAACCTGAGTCGCCGCAACGGTGACAAAACTTGCCAGACTACCTGTCGCCAACGCCATCACGCGAGCGCCTATCTGGAAATTAGAAACATTTTCCCCAACTGCAACAATTTCCCCAGCACATTCAAACCCAAAGGGAACCTCCCCAGGATGACTAATTCCTAATTCGTTTTCATAATACTCCCGCAGCATTCCCAGGGCATTGAGTACGTCTCGGAAGTTTAACCCCGCCGCCCGCACTTGAATTTCTACTTCATCAGCTTTGGGTTGACGGCGCGTTAGGGGGGCTAACTCTAGATTGTCTAAGATACCGTAACTCTCAAGTTTTACCCGTACTGGAGTCGGAGATCCCCCTAAATCCCCCTTAAAAAGGGGAACTTTGATAGCTGTTTTTTGAATGTGGAAACGCTTGAGTCGGGGGACATAACGCACCCCTTGACGATAGCCGATTTGGTCTTCATTATCATCCTCAGTAAACAGTTCATCGAGCAGCACTTCTACTGATGATGCCCTGTCTGCCGCCAATGGATCTAAGTCTAAACGCTTACACTGTAGTTCAGGATATTCTAGGGAAATAGCTTGACCTAAACCCCATAACGGCGCCTGGGAGACTTGCACAGGAGTCGAATCAATCGGTTTTGCCCCTTGAGTAACGAGCCATAAACGGGGGGATAGTTTCGCATTTGATAGGGCTTGCACCAGATGTAAGGCGCTACCTACACCTAGGAGTTGAGACGTTTGTAGTGAGTGCTTTAGCGCCTCCGCTTCCCCTTCCATACTCCACAAATGCACCACTCCTTGCCAGGAAAAGGGGTTATCTTTGAGCAGGCGTTGAAATTCTTGTGGCGCGGCGGGATTAATTTGATAGTATCCAGCGACACTATCTGATTTTGCTTCTAATTGTTGATATTTATCACCAGGAATCACCAGGGTACAGCGATATCCTTTTGCCAACAGACTCTGGGCTAAGGCTTCACCCATACCCTTCCCATCGGCAAAGATTAACCAATTTCCGGGTTCACTCTCTTGAGGGCGAGAAATATCCTGATTCGGTTGCCAAATCACTTCGTATAGGTGTTTCTCTAACTCGGAGCGGTGAGTGATATTCTGTTGATTGGCACGTCGTAGGCATAACCCAGAAATGAATGCTACCAAATTTCCCTGATTATCAAAGAGGTTAACTTCTGCATTCAGGATTTCCCCTGGGCGAAGCATTCGGGTTGTCAATTTTTGGTTATGAGGCAAGATTGATCTGCCCGAATGCTTCGCCCCTACACCCCCGAAATTCCCGACATTCCCGAAATTCCCGACATTTCCGACATCCAGGGTGGCATAACTCCACAACTGGCGACTCGGGGGACGGTAAACCTGTAGATGCTCTACAATGACGGGTAAATAGGTGCCCTCGGGTAAAATAGCGCCCAATAGATGCAGACTCGCATCTAATAAAGCTGGGTGTAAGGTATACTCATCGATTGCCTGCCAAACCCTGTCTGGCACCCGAATTCTACCCAGAGCCACTCCCTCCCCTTTCCAGAGTTGTTCTAATCCTTGAAAACTCGGACCAAAGTCGATATCCTGCGATCGCCGCTCTTGGTAAAATTGTTCAGGAACTATCTCTTCGGGACATTGCGCCTGCCAAGCGGCTAAATTAAAAGGTATCGGTTGCCCTACTCTGGGATTTCCCTCTCCCGACTTCCCGACTAAAATATCCCCAAAACCATGACGTATCCACGTCGGGTTTAGCGACGTTTCCCCAGCCGCCATCCGACTATAAATTTGGAATGAATAAATACAGCAACCGCCAATAGGATTAAAACAGGATGGATTTGTAGAGACGTTCCGATGGAACGTCTTCAGAAATGTGTTTGTCCTAACAGATGTATCTACTGCTATATTATTTCCTTTCGGCGTTAACACCAGTTGTAGGGTGTTTGATTCCGCCAGCACCAGGGGTTGCTCAATAACCACCTCTTGCAAGGTAATAGCTTTACCGGGGAACATTGTTTTCCCTGCGGCTAACGCCATTTCTAAATAGGCAGTTAGGGGTAGAATCGCCTGCCCCAAAATGCGATGATCTGCCAAATAGGTCAAATTCTCTCCATCTTGACTAATTTGGGATTGGAAGCGAATCTCTGATGTTCCCGCTAAATCCAATCGTTCACCCAGTAAGGGATGGCTCGTCGCAGGTGCTTTCGTACCACCGCCCCCTTTCTTGGGTTCAAGCCAATAGCGTTGTCGCTGAAACGGATAAGTCGGCAGATGTTCACGGCGACGCGGGTAGTCGCGATCAAACCCCGCCCAATTCACTGATATCCCATTCAGATACAGTTGTACCAAACTGGTTAACAGGGGCTGCCAATCGGCTTGGGGTGGGCGCCAACTCTGACTTTTCACGGAATCGGGAAAACCTCTCTCCATCCCCCCTTGCCCCCCTTTGAAAGGGGGGCAAGGGGGGTTAGAGAGAGGCTTTGAATTCTCCTCCTTCCCTGCAAAAAAAAGCGAAGCATCCTTTGCCATCTCCCGTGCAAAAGAAGCGAAGCATCCTCTGTCCTCCCCCCTCGCAGGGGGGAACGAGGGGGGTAGGGGAGAACGAGAGGGGTGGGAAGGGGGCTGGGGGGTTAGGTTTGATCTCGATTTTTCTAGATGACGTGAAAATTCAGGGCGCAAAGAAGGCAACCACAACCCCTCATTTTCGGGTAAACACTGACGCCCCATGCCTAGTAAAACGGGTTTGGGTCCAAGTTCGACGAATATTTCTACCCCCTGCTGTTCTAAACTCTGCATACTGGGGGCAAATTGCACCGGTTCTCGGATATGACGCACCCAATACTCGGCAGTAGTTATCTCATTTTGCGCCATGGCTCCAGTAACATTACTAATGAGAGTAATCTGGGGGGAACAATAGTTAACCTGTCGAGCAATCCGCTCAAATTCTGCCAACATAGGCGTCATTAATGGCGAATGAAACCCATGGGAAACGGTTAAGGGTTTCATTTTAATCCCCTCAACCGCTAAAGTTTCACAAATCTGATTAATTACATCCCGTTTCCCAGAAATTACCACACTTTCGCTGCCATTAATCGCGGCAATCGAGACATCGTTTTCATATCCTTCAATCGCCCCTTGCACCCGTTTCTCAGATGCCATCAGCGACACCATCGCCCCATCATCGGGTAAAGCTTGCATTAACTTCCCCCGGTGAGCAATTAAGTTCAACCCCTCTGCCAAACTAAACACCCCAGCCACACAAGCGGCGACATATTCCCCGACACTATGTCCCATGACAATATCAGGTTCTATGCCCCAAGATTTCCATAATTGGAATAGGGCATAGTCTAGGGCAAATAAGGCAGGTTGAGTATAAGCGGTTTGATTTAACTGGGTGGCTGATGAATTGTCCCCATAGAGTACCTCAAGTAAGGGGATTTCGAGTTGAGAACGCAGAATTTGATCACACTGTGCCAGCGCTTCCCGAAATGTCGGTTGGGTATCGTAGAGTTGGCGCCCCATATTCGGGTATTGAGAACCTTGTCCGGTAAATAAAAAGGCGATTTTGCCGATTTTTTCCCCAGGAGTCTCCTGTCGGATCATCTCCCCAGAAGCCTGAACCAATTGTTCTCGAAGTTCGGCTTTTGATGCTACCACAACCGCCCACCGATGGGGAAATTGTTTCCGCCCTACGTTGGCGGTAAAACATATATCGGCTAGTTCTACCTCTGGATGAGTATCCAGATAGGTGATATAGGCTTCCTTTAACTCCGACAAGGCTTTTTTTGTCTTGGCGGATAGGGTAAATATATGGAAGGGACGCTCTTTATTTCCTATTTCCTGTTGCCGATTCCCGATTCCCGATTCCCGATTCCCCATCCCCGGCGCTTCTTCTAACACGACATGAACATTGGTTCCCCCCATGCCAAAAGAACTTACCCCAGCGCGGCGTGGCACCCCATTAGTTTCCCATTCCCGGCATTTATTATTCACCCAAAATGGACTATTAGCAAAATCAATCCGGGGATTCGCTGTTTCAAAGTGCAAACTCGCCGGAATTACCCGATGTTTCAGTGCCAAAACTGTTTTAATTAACCCGGCAATTCCCGCCGCATTCGCCAAATGTCCGATATTAGTTTTCACCGAACCAATGGCACAAAACCCTTTTTCTGAAGTAGTTTCCCGAAACGCCTGAGTCAGGGCGGCAATTTCAATCGGATCACCCAAGGGAGTACCCGTACCATGGGATTCCACATAACTAATCGTACTTGCTTCAATTCCCGCCACCGCTAGAGCATCCGCAATCACCGCGGCTTGCCCTGCTACCGAAGGGGCGGCATAACTCACCTTTAACGCCCCATCATTATTAATTGCCGAACCTTTAATCACCGCATCAATTTTATCCCCATCCGCGATCGCATCCGCCAATCGTTTCAGCACCACGATGCCTACACCATTCCCAAACACGGTGCCTTGTGCCTCAGCATCAAAGGCGCGACAATGCCCATCGGGGGAAAATACAGCCCCTGGTTCATAAACATATCCCGTCTTTTGGGGCAAACGAATCGCCACTCCCCCAGCTAATGCCAGATCACATTCCCCACTCAGTAAACTCTGACAGGCACTATGCACCGCCACCAATGCTGTAGAACAAGCGGTTTGAATAGTTACACTCGGTCCAGTTAAATTCAGTTTATAAGACACCCGCGTCGGCAGAAAATCTGGCGCTTGTCCGATTGTCATCTGCACATCGCTCATGGTTTCTAAGAAGGAGCGATTATTACCATACTCTCGACTGGAACAAACATTATTAGTGAAGTAAGTATTAATCCCGCTACCTGCATAAACCCCGATCGCGCCGGGATATGTTTCCGGATTATAGCCCGCATCTTCTAAGGCTGTCACCGCACATTCTAAAAAAATCCGTTGTTGTGGATCAATGATTTCGGCTTCTCTGGGAGAATAGCCGAAAAAGTCGGCATCAAATTGGTCAATCTCGGCTAAAATTGCCCCAGCTTTCACATAGTTGGGATTTTGTCGCCACGTCGGATCAGCCGGCACTAATTCCTGATCAGACAACTGAGAAATAGATTCCACCCCATCCAGCAAATTCTGCCAAAATGTGGGAATATCCTTTGCCCCTGGAAACCGCCCCGCCATGCCAATAATTGCAATCTCCTGATGTTCTACCCTTCGCCTCATCCCTTGACGGCGATGGAATGGGTTTTCTGCTGACGGCGTTTGGCTCAAATGCTGGGCTAAACGGCGAATCGTGGGATACTGAAATAGGGCAACCACAGATAACTCTGAACCCAAGCGTTCGACTAATTGTTTATGCACCTGAATCAGGAGTAAGGAATTGCCACCCAAGTCAAAAAAGTTATCGTTAACCCCCACTTGATCTAACTGCAACACCCCTTGCCAAACCTGAGCAATCTCTTGCTCAATCTCGGTTCCCGGTAACACTAAATCCGTGGCTAATGCTGGGCGCGATCGCTCTGGTGCTCTTAATGCTTTTTTATCTATTTTCCCATTGGCATTCAGGGGCATTGTCTCCAGGATGACAAAAGCCGAGGGGATCATATAATCCGGCAACTGCTGTTGTAAATAGCGACGCAATTCCGGTTCTAATTTACGAGCTAGTTTTCCCTTCAGGGGATTATTGGTGTAATCTCTCCAAACGGAAGGGATAAAATTCAAAGCCTCTCTCCTCGCAGGAGAGAGGTTTGGAGAGAGGTTTTCCCGAACCCGTGAAAAGTCAGGTAGTTGTTTCTGTACGATGTCTGTTTGTCGTAGCAGGAACACATCATAGCAATCTGCCTGAGCGTTTGACTGATTCACATAAACGGTATAGGGAAACGCCTGACTCAACTCCCACCACGCTTCCGGTTCAATACCCTTTCCTTGCCAACTCTGTAGGCGCGATCGCATCTCACCCACCGTCACCGTTTCTGGGTTATTTTCCCTGAGCCATTCTACCAGTTTGATCTCTGCTCCTAACCGAG
Organism: Coleofasciculus sp. G2-EDA-02; assembly: GCF_040226375.1. Classification (NCBI taxonomy): domain Bacteria; kingdom Bacillati; phylum Cyanobacteriota; class Cyanophyceae; order Coleofasciculales; family Coleofasciculaceae; genus Coleofasciculus; species Coleofasciculus sp. G2-EDA-02. The sequence continues at coordinate 24,151 of NZ_JAVKEW010000222.1, forward strand.
GATTGGGAATCCTGTTAATGCTTAATCCTTCTGGCAGATTCTCCTGGAGAATCTGCCGAATTTGGGGCAAACTCAACCCCTCTTTTTGCCAATCCAACCCAGTAATGTCTAGAGGAGAACCCGTCGGGTTTTCAATATGCAGAATCACATCGTAACGAAATCGGGTTAATTCGTTATGAGAGCGCCCCCGCTTGAGTTGAATTTCGACGTGACTGATGCGCTCTAACTGTTCTCCTAGCGCCCAGAACAAGTCTGGATCAATCACCAATTCCTCTTCATTATCGATACTTTTTTGCACACGTTGGCGCAACTGTTCTTTCGAGAGATTATCCAGCGATCGCGCCAATTGTACCGAAGCATGAAACGCGGCTAATAACGGCAAACTCCGGATATCCCCAACAAAAATAAACCCCCCCGGTTTAACCACCCTTGTCGCCTTCTCCAGCACATCAATTAAATAATCCGCACTGGGAAAAAGCTGAATCACCGAATTAATAATAACGGCATCAAACGACTGAGGTTCTATCCCGGCAAAATTATCCGCCGCTCTCTGACATAACTCCACCTGCTGCCAATTTCCTGGCAACCTTGCCATTTGCCGCGCCACATAATCCAGGGCTTTTTGGGAAATATCCGTCCCCAAATACTTAGCACAGTTTGGCGCAATTCTAAACAAAAGCATCCCCGTGCCGCAACCAATCTCTAAAACACTCTTTGGCTCATACGAACGAATGCGTTCAACCGTAGTTTCTACCCATTCGTGCATCTGTTGAGCGGGAATTGGTTGCCCCGTATAACTATCATTCCAACCGATAATATTAAACGTTGGATCATCCTGATCCGGCGCCCCATCCCCTTGGCTGTAAATCGCATTATCCACCTCCTGCCATTGAGCAATCTGTTCCGCTTGCGCCGCTAAATCCGCCTCCTGATCACCGACAACATACGCCACCAACCGTTTATCTCCCGGCGTATCTTCCCTCGCCATAACCACCGTTTCTTTAACCTGGGGATGATGACTTAAAACTGCCTCAATTTCCCCCAATTCAATCCGAAACCCCCGAATTTTTACCTGCTCATCGGTTCGACCCAAAAATTCCAGGGTATGATCCGGTAAATATCTACCTACATCCCCGGTTTTGTAAAGTCGGGGGAATTGATCATCCCCAAACGGATTCGGAATAAATTTCTCCTCAGTTAAATCCGGACGATGCAAATAGCCTTTAGTGATACCCGCTCCACCAATATAAATTTCTCCCGGCTGCCCCATCGGCACAGGGTTAAGATCGGGATCAAGTAAATAAATTTGAGTAGTCCTGATTGGACGACCAATTGGCACTTGGGTTAGCGTTACTTGGGGTTCGCATTTATAGACACTCGCCCACACCGTTGCCTCAGTCGGACCATATTCGTTATAAAGAGACGTATGAGTTAACTGTTGATAATGCCGGGGAATCAAGTTCGGCGGACAGGCTTCTCCGGCAACAATAACTGCACGCAAAGACGCCAATTTTTCCGGTGCTGATTGCTCTAAAAGTAAACGATATAACGAAGGTAAACAAAGTAAATGAGAAATCCGCTGCTGTTGAATTAATTCCGTTAATTCCCTCGGCTCCTGGTGAAAATTAGGCGGCGGAATCACCAGAGTTCCCCCCGTACACAAAGTCCAAAATATCCCCGCCACAGAGCTATCAAAAGCAAAGGATGAAAGTAATAAATAAGCCGTTAAGGGTTCCCGGTAATAGTCAAGGCGAGCCGAAGTTGAATGAACCAGATTTTGGTGGGTAACTAACACCCCTTTGGGTTGCCCAGTTGAGCCAGAGGTGTAAATAACATAAGCTAAGTTATCGGGTTTTGCCCGATGGCTGGGATTGCGATTACTTGCCTGGGAAAGGGTTTCCCCATCCCTATCGAAACAAACTAAACGTACCTTACCCTGGGGAATCCGGTTTACCCATTTCTGTTGGGTGAGCAGTACCGATGGTTTAGCATCTTGTACCATAAAAGCCAGACGTGGCTGGGGATAAGCCGGATCGAGGGGGAGATAGGCGCCACCAGCCTTAAGAATGCCCAAAATTCCCACAACTATATCTAGCGATCGCTCCATGCAGATACCCACCAGCACATCAGCGCCGACACCGAGAGAGAGCAAATAATCGGCGACTTGATTACTGCGAGCATTTAACTGGGCGTAGGTGAGTTGTTCATTAGCAAACGCGATCGCGACAGCATCAGGAGTCTGCAGCACCTGCTTCTCAAACCACTGATGAACACAGTGATCCTGGAGCTTGTCAGTTTCAGGTTTTTTGGGCATAGTTCTGGCTGGCTATTTCCGTGAGCAATAAGGTTTGGCTTTGGTTCTAATTACAGCCTTCATGAATAAATTTCCACTATACAACGTTTCCGGGTTGGGTGAAAAGCCTTTGTAAAACCCGCCCCTACACCCCTGTTTTCTCAAGGGCGGGTTTAGTCAACTTAAAATTCAGCGCTCAAGGGTGTGCGGGGGAAGGGAATCACGTCTCGTATATTTCCCATCCCCGTCATAAACTGCACTAATCGCTCAAATCCTAAACCAAACCCCGCATGGGCAACGGTACCATAGCGCCGCAAGTCTAGATACCACCACAACTCCTCTGGATTCATCCCCTGATTCTTGATGCGCTGCTCGAGGACATCCAAACGTTCCTCCCGTTGGGAACCGCCGATAATCTCCCCAATCTTGGGTGCTAGCACATCCATGGCGGCGACGGTTTTGCCGTCATCGTTCAAACGCATATAGAATGCCTTGATCCCGATGGGGTAATCGCTGACTATAACAGGTTTCTGAAATAGTTCCTCTGCCAGATAGCGTTCGTGTTCCGACTGTAAGTCTGTCCCCCACTCAACAGGATACTCGAACTTGCGGTCAGCTTTTTCTAATTGCGCGATCGCATCCGTATAGGTAATTCGTTCAAACTGATTGTTGATAATATTTTCCGCCGTGGCTAGAACGCTATTATCAATCCGCTTATTGAAAAATTCCATGTCTTCAGGACAGTTCTCTAGTACCGAGGAGAATACATACTTGAGAAACTCCTCCGCCAAATCCATATCGCCCTGTAAATCACAGAACGCCATTTCCGGTTCCACCATCCAAAACTCGGCTAAATGGCGGGAGGTATTGGAATTTTCTGCCCGGAATGTCGGACCAAAGGTATACACATTGCCAAACGTCATCGCCATCACCTCAGCTTGCAGTTGCCCACTGACGGTAAGGTAGGCTTGGCGTCCAAAGAAGTCTTGACTAAAATCGACCAATTGGTCTTCGGTTTTGGGAATATTGTTGAGGTTTAGGTTGGTTACTGTAAACAGTTCCCCCGCCCCTTCACAATCACTCGCGGTGATAATTGGACTGTGAATCCACAAAAAGCCTCGTTCCTGAAAGAATTGGTGGATCGCATTAGCACAGGCGTTACGCACCCGTAGTACAGCACCGATGGTATTGGTACGCGATCGCAAATGTCCAATGGTTCGCAAGAACTCAAAGGAATGGCGTTTTTTCTGTAGCGGATAGGTGGCGGGATCGGCTTCACCATAAACCTGAACCGAATTTGCCCTCAACTCAATCCGTTGTCCTTTTCCTGGAGATGGCACCAATACGCCAGCAACTTCTACAGACGCCCCAGTGTTGATCTGCTGGAGAATCGCTTGATAATCCGGTACGTCAGGATTGAGGATGACTTGCAAATTTGCCAAGCAGGAGCCATCGTTAACCTCCATAAAGGCAAACTCTTTGAGTTCTCGTTTCGTGCGTACCCAGCCCTGGATGGTTACATTTTCATCCGGCTGACCTGTGCGTAAAAGTTGTGCGATCGGTTTTTTTTGCATAATTTTGCCAGTTTACCAAAATCAGTCACTCCGGGCTTGCCCATACCTGGACAATTAATTCAGCTTTTTTTAGCGTCAGTTGAATGGAGAATACAGTTGGGGATCAATGTAAAACAATATAGGAGCAATTATTTTTGCGAATGAACGGGGGATTGGTCATGACTGGGAAATAGATATCTCCACTGCCTTGGTGTGGATCAATCCTTCAGGCTCTGCAATGATAAATCCGGGCAGATTTGGCGGTCTGTTAACTATTTTGAAGGGTTTGGGCGTCAATTGGCAAGGAAAAAAGGGCGACCCGAGACAATTGATGAGCCAAGGGCGACCCGAGACAAGTGAGCGGATGGGGTTGTTAATTGATGCGGGCGGGTCGCCCCTACCGATTAACCTGCACAAGATTTGAGCAACCAGCCGATCACAATACCCAGTCCCCCGAAGCGAACGGCTTGCCAAAAGGGTTCTTGAAAAGCACTCCAGGAAAAAAGTTGGCTCTCTAAATTCAGTTCAATGGTTTCAAGCTGCTCTTGAATTTGCCGGAGTTCAGCTTTCAAGGCGGGTTGGTTACGGATTTGACGCCCAGAGCCTCTAATTTGCTCGCGACGGTGCTGAAGCTGGGCTTGTCGCTGCTGATCCCGTTGGACTTGTGCATAGCGCTCTTTGAGAGCCAAAAGCGATCGCTCAACCTCAGATAACGCTTGCTCAAACTCTTCAGCATCTGGATTTTGCTGATTGGGATCAGAATCAGCACTCATAAGAGAATAGGGACCGGATCAATCAATGGGTGAAAAAAAATAGATACAATCAAACACAAGACCCCAGGCGCTTCAGCCGTGGGATTAGCTTAACAAACTTATACCTAGACCGATGCAATATACTAAAACCGATAGTCTCAAGGACGCCAGTACCCTGGAACTTGCCCAAGCCTTGGCAGAACGTTTAGGGATTACACCCCAAGATTGGCATCGATTAAAGTCAAACCGCCCAGCTAGAGCCAAGGAGCAAGCGGCGGCGGCTTTAGTCTTTTTGCTCAAAGAACAGCCAGAGGAAGCTCTAGCGCGGTTGCGTCAGGCGTCAGGATGGCTGGATCGCTCGATCTGTGCCCCCCCTTGCCCGACCCATGGAAATCGCGATCGCTAGGGAATCAAGGGTAACCTTGATCGACTCTTCATGTGTTTGCACAGTCGCAGTTCAGTTCCCTGAGGATTCCAGTGAACTTGATCAAAAATGTGGTAGAGCAGGCATAACCCTCTACCATTTTCTGATTCATCATGGGGCAAACTCTCGTCAGCATCCCCTTGACGACAAGGCGGAGAAAAGCCGGAGCCTTGATCTGAGATGATCCACCAATATTCGTCATTGATGACACTAAAGTGAACCATTACGGTCTTACTTGGGTCTAAATTATTGCCGTGCTTTGCCGCATTTACTAATGCCTCTTGGAGTCCGAGTCGGATCTCCGGTCGCCACTTGCGCGGAATTTGTTCCACAAGTATGTCGAGAATTGGGCAAAGGTAAAGGGTAGAAGCAAAGCTAATTGTTCCCCAGTTGCGTTCAACTGGGCGCAAAGATGATACAGCAATCACTTAAAAAACCCCTAGCTTTTCGTTGGTGGACTGGATACATGACACGGTCTATAGCCGCGTTTGTCGATCTCATTTTTCTCAAACCAGACTCTCCACACTCAGGTATGAGTTATCATAAAGGTTCGTCCAGATTTTGTATACTGACACCCTAATCGTTGAATTCGCTGATCTAAATTTTGTCGAATCCTCATGCTCAATCTTGAGTTTCTTGCTACGTCAGCAGGTTGGTGAGCTTCTTATGGTTGTGGTGAATAATTTCAACTACTGCCCATTGATTGATTGGTAGATTGTGGTATTATAGGTCAAATTTGCCTCTCAGGGGGTAGTTTTTCTCTGAATTAGTAATGACAATGTACTTTATCTACTATTGTATCCAAACTCTCATTCAAATACCAGAGCTGTGTCTTAAATGAGGACAGATAGGGGATTCGTCATTCGTCATTTGTCATTCCTCCTTTGCTCCCCCAGATTCCAGACGTAGCATTCTACGTCTCTACACCGTTGCCTCCCTCATCCCTCCTGTTTTTCCAGGAAAGCCGCGCACTCAACGTGAGGGGTTTGGGTAAACAAGTCCGCCGGTTGAATGTAGGTTAATTGGTAGCCGCCCGACTGACAGAGACGTTTAAGATCCCGTGCTAGGGTGGCTGGCTTGCAGCTAATGTAGACAAGGCGTTGAGGGAGAACTGAAAGCAGGGTTTCAATGACTTGGGGATTGCAGCCCTGGCGTGGTGGGTCAAGTAATACGATATCTGGAGCGATCCCCAGTTGCGGCAGCACGGTTTCCACAGTTCCTGTCTTAAACGTGACATTGGTAATACCATTAGTCTGGGCATTAAGTTGGGCTTGCTCCACGGCTGTCCCTTGCGCTTCGATCCCCAATGCTTGCTGCACCTGTTTGGCTAAGGGTAGGGTGAATGTACCAATGCCACAGTAGGCATCGACCAGATATTCAGTTCCTTGGAGTGCCAGCTTTTGCCGAATGACATTAAACAAGGCTTCTGCTGCTTCGGTGTTGACCTGGAAAAAGGTATCAGGTCTTAATTGGAACTCTAAATCCGCGAATATCTCCCGCAGATACGGTTGACCTAGGACACAATGGGTTTGAGTGCCGAAAATGGCATTGGTACGGTGGGGATTCACATTCACACAAACACCCACCAGCTTAGGATAGCGATTGAGCCAGGTTTGGGCTTGAGTTTCCAGATTGGTTAAGTTGGCATCGGTTGTGACTAGAGTTAAAAGCATTTCCCCGGTTCGGCGTCCAATCCGGAGTGACAGGTGACGTAATCGTCCTTGATGACGGCTTTCGTTATAGATTGACCAACCTTGTTGCTGAATATCCTGCTTGATTTGGGCTAATAGGGGATTTAAGCGAGCATCTTGAACGGGGCATTGATTCAGGTTAATCAGTTGATGGGTTCCTTTCTGGTAATACCCAGCTTGAACTTGACCCGTTGGCGATCGCTGCATCGGATAGGTGGCTTTGTTCCGGTAAGCTAAGGGAGAATCAGTGCTTAAAATCGGGGCGATCTCGATTGAGGTGAAGCCGCCGATACGGGTTAACGCTTGCTCTATCAGATTTTCTTTGACTGATCGCTGATACTGGGGATCAATATGCTGCCACTGACAACCGCCACATTTATCCGCCACGATGCAGTGGGGGCGGATACGATGGGGAGAGGGTTCGAGAAGTTGATGGAGTTTCGCGATCGCGTAATTGGGTTTGACGCGCACAAGTCTGACTCGGACATGATCCCCGGTTACCGTATCAGGGACAAAAACGACTCGATTCCCCAACCGTCCGACACCATCGCCACTATCATTTAGGTCTTTGATCGTCACTTCCACCAATTGACCTTGTTGCCACTGATCCGGGGAGACGGGAGGATGGGGGGACAGGGAGACAGAGTGATCCATAAAATGTAGATTTGTGAATACTTTTCGATCAACTGACTTTATTTGTGGGGTCTAGAGTCGCTAAACTACAAATGTTATCTAAGTTAACCAAATAAGATGAGCGTAGTTAGCCAAGTTATCCTCAAAGCCGACGACGAGCTGCGATACCCCAGCTCCGGTGAACTGATGGGTATTAAAACCTTTTTGCAGACGGGTGAGCAGCGGATGCGTATCGCTTCCACCCTAGCAGAAAATGAAAAGAAAATTGTTCAGGAAGCGAGTAAGCAGCTATGGCAAAAGCGTCCTGACTTCATTTCACCAGGAGGCAATGCTTATGGGGAGCGCCAGCGATCGCTATGCCTACGGGACTACGGCTGGTATTTGCGATTGATTACCTACGGTGTTCTGGCTGGAAACAAGGAACCGATTGAAAAAATTGGTTTGATTGGGGTCAAGGAGATGTATAACTCTCTCGGCGTCCCTGTCGCCGGAATGGTTGAATCGATTCGTTGCCTCAAAAATGCTTCCTTGGAATTGCTGAGTCAGGAAGATGCTATGGAAGCGGCTCCTTATTTTGATTACATCATTCAATCGATGTCCTGACTCTTGACAAGGTTCTTGGTCATCAGGTTACCTCAGGATTGGTGATTCGGGATTCGGGATTCGGGATGGGGAAGCGTTTTGATCATAAGATTCCCAATTGTCCCAATCACCGCCTCATCTCACCAATCCTCAATAATGTATTGACAAATACTTGATGATCAAGTATAAAAAACCGACAGTCTCTATGGGGAGAATCTGTCGGCTGTTTGTGTGTTCCCTATTGATGACTCGGCTAGAGTTCAGTCATTAGCTAGTATGCAAAATTAACCCGCCTGAGGATTGCGATCTCGATCAGCGATTGGTTGTGAACTTGATCGTAGCCAATTGTCCTGTTTGCTTGTGAGGCGAGATGAGGAGAATAAATTGGCGTCTTCCCCAACACTAACGGCGATTACGCCAACCGAGGCTCTGGTGGCGCGGTTCAGCTAAAATGGTGGAATAGATTTACGGTTAAATTGGGCACCATCCTTTGCGCCCCTAAAGTTTTCAGGCGTAAGCGTCATCCACTAAATTCGGTGTGCCACGCCACTAGGGCTATGTTGTTTGTCAAAAAACTGCCTTGGACTTCCTTATCGATCTTGTTCGCCACCCATTGCGTCTTTGGCTGGTTGATCGCGGCTTCAAAGTTAATCGCAGATGCAGATAGACCTTGGGTGTTGTGGCTGATGGGGGCAATATATATCGTGTTTATCGATTTAGCCCTAACTGCTCCACTTACGCTGATTCAGAGCGTTTATAGCAGTTGGCTCAAGTCAGATACCCGCGCTTTTATCTCCGTGATTGTGGGCGCTTTTTTGGCAGTGCTGATTCTGTGCTGGATACATGTTTTTGTCCGGATTCTGGTGCTGCTATCAGCCGGGGCGTTAGTGCGGTTAGATTTGCAAGTTGCCAACTTTGGCGAATGGCAAGCTTTCAGTGTGTTGGTTGTCTTTTCTCTGGTTGGCTATGGGTTAGGCATAATCGCACAGCAGATCGTGAGCAGTATGTTCTGAAGTGTCCTTTGTTTGCTCCCTCGCCATAGTTCCACGCCTTATGTCTGGAACATTGCTTTCCCTGCAAACTTTAATCACTGCTTGGGAGTTGAATTTTCACAGCACCTTCTGGGGTGGTGACAACTTTACCGCCGAGTGCTTCAATCTGATTAATGGCACGCTGACGAGTGCCATCGTCTAGGGCATTTTGTAGCACCATTGACCAAGCACTGACTTGGGCTGATTTGCTTAAGGGATTGCGGGCAAGAAATTGGGCGGTTTGGCGGGAAATTGAGGCAACATACTGACTTTCTTCGTCTTCATAGGTGCTTGCCCATTCTGCGGCTTTCTCAAAGGATTGGCGGGCGGCTTGAGCGTCACCCAGGAATAACAGTTCGTCAATTGCCTTATAGCGCCAGATGTAATAGGATTTGGGGGGAACTTGGGGGGAAAGCTGCTGGAGTCCTTCTTCCATCAGTTCTACTGATCGATCTGGCATACCCGCATAGAGGGATGTGCTACCTGAGAGGAAAAAGTAGGCTTCTAAAAAGCGGGGGTCACGGGCTAGAATCACTTCAAAGTATTCGGGACTCAGTTGATAGCCGGTGACATCGCGAGCTTCATCATCCCCAAAGTATTGCAGGAAATTGAGAAAAACCCAATCGGCTAAGAGGTTATCAAATCCGAATGTTGGTACTTTTTGGAGGAGATTTAGGCGCACCTTTTCGGCTTCAATTTGGCGTTGCAGTTCTGTGGGAGAGGGCGTTTTGCCCCTGCCTTGGAGCTGATTGAGTTGGGGAATTTGCAACCCCCCTATGGCGATGATACAGAGGAGGGCAATCAGGGAAGGAATGAGAGATTGACGTAAGGGTTGAGAAGATTGGGTCAGCATTTTTGGTAAATGTATTGATTATTAGTTAGAGGGTTGAAGCACAGCTACACAAACAAAACTAGCCTAGCATCGGGTCGCCCTTTACTTAATCAACAAAGCAATACCTTGATTTTACCCCTCCCTAACCCTCCCCTTGAAGGGGAGGGAACAACATTGGCGCTTGCTGGGAATAAGAGAGCGATCGCACGATTGAATTGACATGAAGGGAACCTGCGATCGCACAATTGAATGAACCGGAAGGAAACAGGCGATCGTACCAAGCTATGTCATGAAACCCCTGGTCTTGTAAGGGCGAGATGCACCTCATCAATGAACAACTCCAATCCATTTAATTGGGTCGGGTCGCCCTTTACTCAATCAACAATACCAATACCTTGATTTTACCCCTCCCTAACCCTCCCCTTGAAGGGGAGGGAACAAAATTGGCGCTTGCTGGGAATCAGGCTGCGATCGCATAATTGAATTGACCCAACCAGAACCGACAATAAAATGCTGTGCTTGGGCGATTCCTGATTCACTGTTCTCGAGTTGAGATAGTTGCAGGAGAAATGGGGTTAATTGCTGAGGGGGTAATGCCGATAAAGGAGTAATTAAAGCACTCAGGGTGGGAGTCAATTGTCCCAGACGAGTCTGGAGGAGGTTTTCGATAATCAGCCGTTGTCCTTGTTGTATGCCTTGTTGCAATCCTTCTTCAATGCCTCGTTGCAGCGCGGCGTCGAGTTTTGGAGAAAATTCGCGATCGCACCTTGTCGGGGCTAGATTTAACCCCTCCCTAACCCTCCCCTTCAAGGGGAGGGAACAAAATTGGCGCTTGCTGGGAATCAGGCTGCGATCGCACCAAGCGGTTTGATGAAATCCCTGGTCTTGTAGGGGCGACCCGCATGAATTCATTAACAACGCCAGAAACAGGGCTCTTTTACATAAATTACCCGTTTTGGCTTACAGGTTATTGGTAAAACCCGCCCCTACAGATTATCGGGTCGCCCGACCTCTGCAATGGAACAGGTAAGATAAGTTCAATGCTTGTGTTATCGTTGTAATTATTATTAGGAGGCGCAGCTTTCCTCCCCGCAGAAGACACATAGAGTAGGTATGCAGCCGCGAAAAATAGATGAAGACAGCCAAATTATTAATTAATGATGATAATCAGACGGTTATATTACCCAAAGAGTTTCAATTTCAGGATAACGAAGTTTATATTAAAAAAATTGGTAATGTCCTGATTTTGATTCCTAAAGCTAATCCTTGGCAAACTTTAAGAGAAAGCTTAAATCTCTTTTCGGAGGACTTTATGGAGAATCGGGAACAGCCTAGCCTGGAAACTAGAGAAATATGGCAATAAGATTTTTGCTGGATACTAATATTTGCATCTACATTATCAGACAAAAACCCGCAAACGTACTCGAAAAGTTTCAAAGCCTCAGTCCATCTGATGTTGGCGTATCATCTATTACAGTGGCTGAACTGGAGTATGGAGCTTACAAAAGTCAGCGTCAAGAACAAAACAGGACGGCGTTGAGTCAGTTTCTAATAATGCTGGAAATTTTACCTTTTGATGCCCAAACAACACAAACTTATGGAAAAATGCGAGCAAAATTAGAAAAAATGGGCATTGTGATTGGTGCAATGGATTTACTTATTGCCTCGCAAGCTCTTGCTCATAATATCACTTTAGTTACCAATAACGTGAGAGAATTTTCCCGAATTCCTGGCTTGACTTGGGAAAACTGGGTAGCATGACTGGCTGATAAGCTTGGCGCGATCGCATGGGTCGCCCTTTACTTAATCAACAAAGCAATACCTTGACGCGACCCCTCCCTAACCCTCCCCTTGAAGGGGAGGGAACAAACTTGGCGCTGGCTGGGAATAAGAGAGCGAGCGCATGATTCAATTGACCTGAAGGGAACCTGCGATCGCACAATTGAATGAACCGGAAGGAAACAGGCGATCGCACGATTCAATTGACCAGAATAGAACAGGCGATCGCACCGTTTGTCGCCCGCACGTAGGGGCGCAAGGCTTGCGCCCTTCACGCCCCGTGCGCCCGATACAATTGGTTTGAGGCATTATTAAGGTTAGGTGATCGCTCTGGGTCGAGATGTGGGTAGGTTAAGGATAGGGCGAAGCTGTGAACTAAGGTTCACCGCTCAATGCTCAAGCTGCTTAAATTCGGTCGTTCTCGCTCGCTTTAGCTGACTTGAGCGATTAGCCAGGACTTGATTGGCTGGCAAATTCATTTACCTTTAGGTAGGTATGTCGGATAAGAAACCCAAGGAAAATCCCCTGAAACGAATTCTTCTTGTATTCTCAATGGTAGCCTTTCTAGGGTCTACGGGCTATGGGCTATTTGGTCTATATAGTAACGCCTTACAGCAACCGCCAACGACGGCTACCCCGGAAGAGGCGTCGGTTGATCAACAGCTAGCGGCTAAGGAACGGGGGTATGAGTTGGTTTTAGAACGGGAACCGGAGAATCGGGTGGCGCTGGAAGGCTTGGTGGATATACGGTTACAGATGCAGGATACTCAAGGTGCGATCGCGCCGTTGGAAAGGTTGGTTGAGTTGCATCCTCAGGAGGCAGGGTATAAGGTAAAATTGGCTGAGCTAAAGCAGCAGGTGGATAAATTATGAATGCCGCAATTTTCAATGAATCATACTTCCAACTCTTAGTTAATTATGTATTCTACATTTTACCAATCCCCTATGATTACTGCTGAAGCCTGATTGATTCAATTGGATCTAGATGAAATTGTGAATAATTTGAGAATCTTAGTGTGGTATTATTTCTCCCTAATTTTAAAAAACGTGGTCACTTAAATCGGCTTCAAATAACCATCGCTGTTGTTGGTTCTCGTAAATTAGTCACACAAGATGACTATGGCGTTCAAGGCTGGGATATTTTTGCTCCTCATCTAACTATTTATGGCTTTGATGCCGATCCAGATGCTTGTAAGCAGATGAATGCTGAGATTCAATCTCGACAAGTAAATTGGGCTGAAAAGCATATTCCTCTTGCTTTAAGTAATTCGGTAGGAAAAGCTAAATTATATTTAACTAAATTTCCAGGTTGCAGTTCATTATATCCTCCTAATGAACTCTATATGGAACGATTTGCTGGATATAAAGAACTAATTTCTCTACAGTCTACGGTGGAAATTGATACAACCACGCTAGATGAGTTCTGTTTATCAGAAGATATTAATGAAATAGATTTTATACAATTAGATGTTCAAGGGGGAGAGTTGGCTGTTTTAGAAGGAGCTGGTAAAATTTTAAGCTCTAGCGTTCTTGCTATCGTCACTGAAGTGGAATTTACGCCTGTATATGTTGACCAACCTCTCTTTAGCGATATCGACCGATATATCAGAGAACAAGAGTTTACACTTTTGGATTTAGTCGTAACTACAGGAAGAGGGCGTAGGGTAAGTTCACCTGTTGTATCCCAACCTCATACAGGATCACTAATCTGGGCAGATGCTTATTATTTCCGCGATCTAATTCGAGAAGACCTAAAAACTAAGCTAAAGACACCTGAGCGAATTTTTAAACTGGCTTGTCTCGCTGATGTTTTGAATTTTACTGATTATGCCTTGGAACTTCTAGAGTATCTAACTCTGAGGTATGGCAATGATCCGAGCTATAATTTTGCTGATAGTATAATTGAAGGCTTGGCTCAAATTCCAGAATTGCTTGAGTCAGGACTAGAATCTCTACCTGTTGTTAAAAAAATTCGAGATTACATTAGGGAGTATGATCTATAAAGCCAGCCTATTTGTAAGTTTATATAATAGTTTAGTAAAAAAAGGAATATAATAATGCAATGGAAAAGTACTTTCATATATAAAGCTAAACCGCTGTACTACAATCGAATACCTGTCAATAACAGTGCTGAACGCTCGATTGAGATTCCAATAGCTTTTGACTTTCTTGCTAATTTAAAGGAGAAAAATAAAATTCTCGAAGTTGGCAATGTTCTCCATTTCTATGAAAATTCATTAAGCGAATATATCGGTATTAGATCTAGACGCATAGTAGATAAATTTGAACGATGCCCAGGTGTAAATAACGTGGATTTGATGGATTTGCCATCTGAGGAAAAATATGAGGCAATAGTCTCAATTTCCACTGTTGAACATATTGGACAAGGTGTTGAACCTTCCGGGTACTATGGAGAAGACGATGAAGTTGGTGATCTGGAAGCTCCTCTAAAGGCGATTGCTAAAATTTACGATTTATTGGTAGTTGGTGGTCAAGCTTTAATCACAGTCCCTTTTGGAAAGTTAATAAATGGAGAATGGTACATTCAATTTAGCGAAGAATATTTAGGACTTCTGGAATGCAAGTATGGAATTCCTCAAAAAGCCATATTGAAAAGTTTCTTTAAACGCTTTTTTCTTGAACCCCCTGTTCATAACCCTTTTCAAATTTGGTTGGAAGTGGAAGAAAAGCAATTGATTCAGGTTAATTATAATTGTCCTTGGCCCTGTGCCAATGGCATTGCCGTAATTGAACTGAATAAAATTGAACCATTTTCCCTAAAATTATACCTGCCTCCTACAAGTTTGCCTTATCGAAAAACTGTTTACAAAAAGCCAGTAATTTATTCTAGCTTAATTGAAGATGAATTTTTAGCCCTTCTCAAAAAAACTAGAGATATTAATTTGATTTTCTTTTTGGATTGGGAGCAGTCTGAAGAGGAATTAGCGACTGAGTTAGAACTTGTCTTAAAAACTATTTTTCATCATCCTGATCAAAAGCATATTCTTTTGCTACTAGAATATGGTGGTATCTCTGAAGAAGAAGCCGCTCTATTTTTATCGAGTGTCACGATGAGTTTATTGATGGAAGAAGATATAAATGATGTGACTGATGAAGACGTAGCTCTTATTGGACAAATGACTCGTGTCCAGTGGGAAGCGCTCTCTAACAATATCCAATATCGTCTTGTTTTGAACAAATATCAACCTAAAGTTGAAAATATTAGTGTAGAAAAAATTCCTTTATGTGAAGTTGATAGTTTACCTGGTAAGCGAATTTGTCGTTTGAAAACAGATTTTTATAAACTCCAGTAATTTTTTTTGCTGTTATTAGTTTATTTATATTATTTTGGTCAATAAGCCAATAAATCGATTGAATTAGTTAAATAAAAAGATGCTAATTGTCATTGATGGTGTATTTTTTCAGCTCTACAAAACAGGAATAGCTAGGGTTTGGATATCTTTGTTACAAGAGTGGGTAAGCAACGGCTTTTCTCAGTATCTTCTTGTACTGGATAGAGCTGGAACAGCTCCTCCAATTTCCGGTGTTAGGTATCGTTTAATAGCCCCCTATGACTATAGTCAAACAGATGCTGATCGCGAAATGCTACAGCAAATCTGTGATGAGGAAGGTGCTGATTTATTTGTTTCTACTTACTATACTACACCTCTATCAACGCCATCGGTATTTATGGCACATGACATGATTCCGGAACTACTCGGCTGGGATCTTAACCAGCCGATGTGGCGAGAAAAACATTATGGTATCCAACATGCATCTTCCTATATTGCCGTTTCGGAAAATACAGCTCGTGATTTAATTACGTTTTTTCCCAGTATTTCGCAGGAATCAATAACAGTCGCTTATAACGGAGTGAAAAATATTTTTTCTCCAGCTAGTCAAGAAGAAATTATTGAGTTTAAAACAAAATATGGTATCTCAAAACCTTACTTTATTCTGGTTGGTGCTGGGGGAGGCTATAAAAATACTATTTTGTTTTTGAGAGCATTTGCTCGACTTTGTACCCGGCAAGGCTTTGATCTTGTTTGTACAGGTAGTAGTGTTTTCGTATCAGAAGAATTTAGAGTCTATACGTCGGGTAGTACTGTCCATACCCTATACCTTAGTGATGAGGAGTTCAGAGCAGCCTATTCTGGTGCTGTTGCCTTGGTTTATCCGTCGAAGTATGAAGGTTTTGGACTCCCTGTACTTGAAGCAATGGCTTGTGGTTGCCCAGCGATAACTTGCCCAAATGGTCCGATTCCTGAAGTGGGAGGAGAAGCCGCCCTATATGTGAATGATGATGATGTTGATGGAATGGTTAATGCGCTTTGTGATGTGCAAAAACCCGATGTTCGCAACTCGCTAATTGCTGCTGGTTTAGAACAAGCAAAAAAGTTCTCTTGGACAAAAATGGCAGAAATAGTAAGTTCTGCCTTGGTTGATGCTACTCTCTTGCCATTGAATTTGAATGATATTAATTTAATTATCTTTCCAGATTGGTCTCAACCGGAAGAGCTAATGGGAAGAGACTTAGAAAAAGCGGTGAGATCAGTAGCTACACATTCCCAAAGAAGTTATATGACACTCCTCATAGACACCAGTGGCATTTCTGAGGAGAATGCTAATCTCTTTTTGTCCGGTGTCGCGATGAATCTTCTCATGCAAGAAGATTTGGATATTAGTGACAGTGTAAATATTTCGCTAGTGGGAAGGTTGAGTCAAATTCAATGGGAAACCCTTTTACCTCGCCTCAAAGCTCGGCTTGTTTTAGAGCATGAAAATAAGCAAGCGATCGCCCAAGCCCAAGCAGAAACTCTGCAATCTTATGAACTCAACAGGTTCAGCGAGAAAGAAGTTGGCAGTTTTTTTTTGAATTGAGCCAGAAATTCTTCCAGGCAGGACGATGGCAAGACGCGATTGAGCAGTATCAAGGAATTATTGCCCGTCAAACAGGTACTCCAGAGCTTTATTGGTGCTTAAGTGAGTGTTATAGACATCTGAAGCGCTTCAACCAAGTGTTGAGCATACTCCAAGAAGGAATTCGACGTTACCCAACAGATGCTAGACTTCATTTTTCACTAATCGTCAATTTGCCAGTAAACGGATATATTCAAGAAGCTATATCCAGGGCGGAGACGGCATCACGTTTGATGCCCAATGACTATACATTTAAACTGTTGAAAAATTTATTAGTACCAGTAATCTACGATAACCAAGATCAGATTACTTTTTATCGTCAGCGATTTATCAGAGGACTGCAAAAGCTAATTCATCAGACATCATTAGAGACGATTGCACAACAGAAGAACGCTCTAGCGGGTATAGGTCGGCTTACCAATTTTTATCTGTCCTATCAGGCTCACAATGATCGACAGTTGCAGCGCCAGTATGGTGAATTCGTGCATCAAACTATGGTAATGAACTACCCCAACTGGGTTGTACCGATAGCAATGCCTGCACTAAAGCAGAATCATAAGATTCGGATTGGCTATGCCTCAGCCTATCTCCACTCTTATAGTGGAACACTGTGGTTAACAGGTTGGCTGCGTTACAGCGATAGAGAAAAGTTTGAGATTTACTGTTACTACACCGGAAATACCCCAGACCCGATTACACAGCAATTCCAAGATTATAGTGATAGGTTTTACCATATTCCTGATAATCTAGAAGCCGTCTGTGAACAAATACTTGCTGATAAACTCCACATTCTTGTCTTTCCAGAGATTGGTATGGACGCGCCAACATTGCAAATGGCGGCTCTGCGACTTGCACCAGTACAATGTACGGCTTGGGGACATCCAGTTACATCGGGTTTGCCAACGATTGATTACTTCTTATCCAGCGAGTTAATGGAACCAGAAGATGCTCAAGAACATTATACAGAGACGCTGATTTGCTTGCCTAACATTGGTGTTTCTTATCCCAAACCCTATATTCCGCCACGAATAAAGACTCGCTCAGATTATCAGCTACAAGAGGATGCGGTAATATATTTATGTTGCCAAGCCCCTTTCAAATATTTACCTCAATATGATTATATCTTTGCTGAAATTGCCCGTCGGATGCCAAACGCTCAGTTCCTGTTTTTGCGGGGTGAGTTACTTCAAGAACGTCTTGAGCGTGCATTTGCCGCCGTTGGTCTCAAGTATAAAGAGTATTGTGTGTTCCTTACTATTCCAGAACGGCTTGACTATCTGATGATTAACTTGCTTTCTGATGTCTACCTAGATACATTTGACTGGTCAGGTGGGAATACGAGCTTAGAAGCGATCGCGTGTAATCTACCCATTGTCACCTGTCCGGGGGAGTTTATGCGCGGTCGTCACTCTTACAGCTTCCTCAAAATGCTAGGAGTGACAGACACTATTGCTGAAAGTGAAACGGATTATATTGAGATTGCTGTAAAGTTAGGATTAGACCCAGCTTGGCGGCGTCATATTGCAGAACGAATGAACGAAAGTCATGATCGACTCTTTGATGACCAAGCTTGCGTGGTGGGTCTAGAGTGGTTCTACAGACAGATCGTTCATGATAAGCTTAATGAGCAAATCTTTTTTCAGCAAGATTAAATAAGTCTGCCTTTTTATTATGAACAGTAAAACTACTGTAAATGAAATATCATGGACTGGGCAAGTTTTTTTCTATTTATGTGATACCGCTTATTCTCATTTAAGTATTTGTCTAGCTGAAGGCTTAAAAAAACTCGATATTCCATTTTATTCAAATATCAACTATTGGAAAATAACACCAGAGCGAGATAATTATCTATTTCGGCATCATCCCAGCATCACTCATAACGATTGTGACGTTGTGGTGCTAGATAAAAACTGGACATTCAGCCATCAAACTTTTCCTGAACATCTATTTTCTCCAGATCGAACCTATGTCACCGTCTATTTAGATGATTTGGATGGACCGAAAGCATCTTGGACTGAAGATTTTGACTTCATCTTTAGAACCCATTGCAATTGGGGGATACAATATCCGAAAAAGTTTGTACCTTGGGCATTTGGGCTTTCTAACCGAATCCTACAAGCAACCAGTAACTTACCAAAATTTCAGGAAAGAAATAGGCATTTGCTGGTTAACTTTCGTCTTAACCAAGAAACTTTAAGAGTATCTAACTGGTGCAAAATCAGAGTTGAACAAGGGTGGCTGAGGGTTGATCAAGGGGTTATACATGCTGATTATCCCTTGAGGCGAATAGTTCGTGACTTGTTTTTTCCTCAGATTCAAACAGTTTTGCCAGTTGAGGAAATTGTTGATAGTTTCAACCATCATCCAGTTGATGATTATCAGTACTTACAGTGGATTCAAACGGGTAAGCGTCACTATCCAACTTACTACAAACACCTGAAAGAATCGGTTGCTTGTGCTAGCTTCGCCGGTTGGAGGGTTCCTGACTTTGGTTCAGGAGAAACCCGTGTAGAATGGTGGGATAGCTGGCGGTTTTGGGAATCATTAGCTGCTGGATGCGTTACCTTTCAGGTAGATTTTGAGAAATATGGCATTAAATTACCCGTGATGCCAGAAAACTGGCGGCATTATATTGGAATCGACCTCGACAATATTCAAAGCACAGTTGAGCGCATTGCTAGTGACCCAGACATTTTAGAACGAATCTCTCAAGAGGGTCGGATGTGGGCAATTGACAATTACAGTCCCGTTCCCACAGCTCTGCGTTTTCTTAATATCATTTGTTCCTGTCAGTCACCTGTAGACAATCAAGTGACTCTCCACTCGGTAACATCTGCAATAAACTCACTACCGATACCTTTAAGAGATATTAACTTCATTGTTTTTCCAGACTGGTGTGAGCCAGAAGAATTTCTCTGTTTAGAGTTGGAAAGAGTAGTCAGAACTCTTTTGCACCACCCTGATTGTAGTCGTATGACTTTACTGATAGACATCAGCGATATTGCTGAGGAGGATGCCAACCTCTTACTATCTAGTGTTACGATGAATCTTCTCTTCCAAGAGGATAGGGAGGTGGCTAATACACCAGAAATTGCCTTGATTAGCACACTCGATCCAGTGCATAGTGAAGCCTTGCTATCTTGTATCCAAGCTCGGATTGTTTTGAAGAATGAAAATAAACAGGCAATGACTCAGCGAGGAGTACAAACTATTCCAGCCTATGAACTGAATAGGTTGCCGGATAAGCGAGCTGTTCAGCTAGAAACAGGATGTTGGGATTTTCAATAGAGACAACCTTGAACTTTGACTATTGATTGGCTTCAACATATCTTTGCCACATTTGTTCATACGCCTTTTCTATCTCGCAGGTAAACTGCTTCCCGTTCCATAGTGGTGATGTTTTTCTAGATTGCCATAGTCGCCAAGATATTTGTTGCCGTAGTAACGAATCTGTTCCGAGGCGAACACCCCACTCCACATACTCTTCATCAGTCCAAGCAATGCCTTCTGTAACACCTACATTCATCATCATGGTATAGCTGTTGCGAGCAGCAAATTGTTGCCCCACCCGCGTCACTAAGGGAATTCCCATCCACAGCGTTTCTAGAGTTGTAGTAGCACCGTTGTAGGGATAAGTATCCAATACCACATCCGCAATACCCAAATTTGCTCGGTGAATCGCCTCAGACGCAACCATCGGCAAGAAACGCAGGCGATCCGAACTGAGTCCTTCTGCTTCGGCGATTTGGATAAAGAAGTTTTTGAGTGATTCTTGATCTCCTAACCCTTTAATCAAAAAGTAGCTATTCGGAACCGCTTTAATAATCTGCATCTGCAATCGTACCGTATCCACATGCCGCTTGCACCCTGTCTGAGCGCTGAGATATACCACCGCATCATTAGGAATATCTAGCTCATCGCGGCGCAAAGTCGGTACAGCCACCTCAAAACCATCAACAGCAATATAGGTTTGGGGTAAGCGCCAGATTTTTTCTCTATAGTAATCTTGGGCGGACTCTGGCAAGACATAGGGATCAGCCATATAATAGTCGATGGCAGGTAGCCCCGACGCATCCCAACCCAACCAAGTGACTTGAATAGGAGCAGGTTTTAGTGCCATCACTTCACAGGATATATCCAAAGTTAGGCTATCTAGGTCAACTAAGATATCGATTTCATCCTGAAAGACTTTCTCCGCTATCTTCAAGCCATCAAAGCCTCCATCATAAGATTGGTTAGACTTTTCGATATACAAATTTTGGAGCGGGTCATTGACTTGCTTTATATTAACGAAATAAGTATAAACTTGAAAATTATTGCGGTTGTGATAGTTAAACAGCCATCGTGTCAGCCAGCCAACAGAATGAGATCTTAGGTAATCCGATAGGTACCCAATCTTCAAAGGTTTAGACGCTGCCGTAACTTTTGGTCGAGAGAATGATCGATCAGCATAAGCTTCAATATTAGACTGGCAGAGCTGAGATATCTGGTTTTTCAGCTGTTGATTGACTTGGGGAGTATCGCGAAAGTAAGGGAAAAAGAAGGTGGAGTTAACGAGTCGCAATGTCCTCCACTTATCCAGATTTTGAGGCTTTTCCTCAAGCAGCGATTCCAGCAACGATTCCTGTCGCTGACAGACACAAACCGCTTCTTCCCACTTTCCCCCAGCTTCCATCAAACAGCGGAGGATCTGGAAATTAGAAAAAATCTTATCAGGTAAAGTTTTGCAGATGGAATAGGCTAATTTAGCCGTTTTGCTCCCCTGCTCATGCTGACCCGATTTTTGGTAACACGTCACTAAAAGCCATAAAGCGTTCAGGTGATGCTCATTTAACCGCAGACACAATTCTATAAAACGTGCGGCTATAGCATACTGGAGTCGAGTAAAAGCGATGTGGTAAGCAGCGGATAGTAAGACTTTAATTAAAGCCTCAGAATCAGGAATATAAGATAAGCAATTCTGAGCTAATTCAAACGTTGACGGAACTAAGGGCGCGTAATCTAAAACACGCTGTAACACTTGCAAGAGTAAATCAGAATCCATCTCTACAGCTTGCTGGTTCTGTAGAAGTTCAAGGATTCCGAAATCAGCTAATTCATCTGGTGTAAATGTCTCTAGCTGGATCGACAGCTCAATCAAACGCAACAGATTATTAATATCGGCTGGACTAATCTCCCGGATATGTTGGCGAATTGCCCAGGCAACTGGATAATCTTTCATAGCCTGCCGTCGTTCTGCTTCTGTCCCCAAGACCTGAACCAGTTCCCCCGTCCATAAATCTATTTCCTCAGCTTCACCCTCCCCCATCGCTAGCATCCAAGTGGTTTGAGCTTCTAGTTCTTGACCTTGAAGCAAGAACGTTAATCCCAAATACCAGTAGTTCGATTGGACGGTAGGCTCTGCGGCGATTGCTTGCTCATATAGCTGTGCCGCTTTGGTATAGTTGCCAGCCGTTAAATATTGATTGGCTTGTTGTTGCAAATCAGCATGATCAGACGAAAAAGCATTAGCAGTCATGATTTAACTCATTGAACGAGTCTTACTAAACAATCAACTGATAGGGTGGGGATTTGCCTACTGTACGGTGGATACAGGAAGTGGGTAGATTCTTCTACCCACTCTCAGAAAACGTTAGACCAGATTTAAATGGCTAATCACAATCACAGATTTTATCTTATCATTCAAGGAGTTTGTAGTTGGTTGAACAACTTGGCACAGAACTATTAAAATCCGCACCACCCAATGGACTTGACGCTATACCAACACCAGTGCTTTCACACAAGATGGCTAGAGTTGTTGCCTCACTTGTGGCTGCAACTGTACCAAGCTTCACACCTCCTACATAAGACTTGAGAGCTGATTTCAACGATATTGCTTCATTGCTGACCCCCGTCTGGGCTGGCGTTTCAACAATCTTGTACTGGTAGTTGGCACTTTGGGTAGGAATACCAAGACCTAGACTACCAATTTCAGTTGTAAATGCACTCTTTTCCAAATAATAAGCTTGCTGCGCTCTATTCATGGAGCCAGCATATTGCTTCGCTTCCGACTGTTTAGCTTTGTTGGCTTGGTTGAGGAATGAGGGAAGGGCAATAGCAGACAGAATACCGATAATGATGATGACGACGAGCAGTTCAATTAGGGTGAATCCCCCATCATCTTGTTTTTTATGGTTCAGGTGTTGCAGGAACTTGGCTTTCAGTTCAGTTTTCATGAGTGGTTTCTCCTTGAGGTGCGGGATGCTTAAGGTTTATCTCCTGGACATAGCTTACCCACTTCCGACGAGTTTCTTATCATCTGCCTCAGAAAAACTTTTTCAGGATTCCCAATCCCTCAGGATTGGCGTTCTAGCAGCACATAGCCATTCTCCTCTAACCCAGTCAGGGCTTGTTTCACCAGCTCAAAAGCCTCCTCTGGCGTAGTCGCTTCCAAGGTGATGGGATGCACAGGGCGCAATTGCTGCCATCGTTCTACCAGAGATGACATCGGCTGAGCCGATTCCAACAGGGGCAATAGGCAAGCGGCGATGGTACTATCTACCAAGGATTGCACTCCTGTCAATGGTAGATGGTTGCTAATTTCAAAGGGGCTGAGTTGGATGATACACCTGAGCATTTCATCCCTAACGGCTGGGGTGCTGAGCTGAGGATGTAAATGCACCCGGACTTCCTGCCAATCCGTATTCGCCCATTCGGTAACAGGTATCCGGGGGTGAGCTTGATTGGGATGCCCACACCAAAAGTCCAGCAGTCGGTGAACCGGATGTAACAGTTCAAACAGATGCAGCCGCTCTTGTAGAGAAGTCTCTGGTAAGCTCATTCCCAAAAACATAGGTAAATCGTCTGGCTCTTTGAATAGGCTGATTAAGTCCCATTGCCGCCAATTGACCATGCTAATGAATTCTAACCCAGACGCCTCTAAGATAGAGAACATTTCCGGAATAGTAAAGCCTTTATCCCCCTGAAGCAAATAATTGGTTAAGATATTATTTCTGTTCTCTTCAAACGACGCATCCCAGGTTTGCCTCTTGAGCAGCACTTGGTCTTTTAAGGCTTTCATTGTCTCACAAACCAGTTCCATCGCCATGTCTTGGGGAGTATCATCCATCAAACCCATCATTTTAAATAATTCCTGGGCACGAAAATAGGGGAAGCGATTAACGGAGCTATGAAGATTGCTGCGAATGATTCCCTCAGGTTTTAAAATTGACCGCATTATCTGCAAGGCGCTCACAGGGTTAGGCAAGAGATAAAGAACTTCATCGCAGTTTATGTAATCAAATTCTTTGCCGAGTTTTGGTAATTCTTCTATGGATATAGGATAGAACTCAGCCTTATCAAATCCATGAACCTGTAATCTCTGTTGGGCAATTGCCACTGATTTTTCAGATAAGTCAATGCCAATAATCTGTGCGCCCGGATTCGCTTCAGCCAAGACTAAGGATGAGTATCCTGTGCCACAGCCTGCGTCTAAAATAATTTTTCCTGGTGTTTCAATGACTCTTTGATTTCTCAGATAATAGGGAGTGATTAAATTTTGGATATACAGCCATAAGTAATCAATTTTTGGAGAATGATCTAGAGGATTGATGGGATAAGGACTATCTTCAAATTGCTGACGAATTTTTTCTAATAAATCAGGGTTTTGATTATCCATTGATATACTCTTTAATACTAACTTCTGGTGGAGTCATGTAAAATGATTTATGTAGCCTCTCTCAAGAAAAAATTAATTTAGTTAACTTAAGCCTTGGCGATTTTAATCGCAGCTATACAAACAAAGTCCGCCTACGCGGACTAACCGCAAAATTAGGGGTTTTTTAACCCGCGAAGGCGGGTTTGGTCTGTGTAGCTGCGGTTTCAACCGCCCCGCTAGATGTTTAGTACCTGGGAGTCTTTACCCGAAATGATTGTATCATTTTGCACAATTGTTAAAAACGAACAGCACAACCTGCCTCGATGTCTATCCAGCATTCAACCTTATGTCGATGAAATCATTGTCGTCGATACTGGCTCTGAGGACAAGACGGTTGAAGTAGCTCACCAGTACGGAGCGCAGGTTAAACATTTTACCTGGTGTGACGACTTTGCTACCGCTCGTAACTACGCGATTACCCAAGCTGCTGGGGATTGGATTCTCATGCTCGATGGTGATGAAGAGTTAGTCGTTGAAGCCCAAGATTGGCGCAACCAACTCACCCTAGCTCCAGATGTGCTAGCATACTGGTTATTTTTAACGGATATCCATCAACCCATAACCGCCCTACCTACCCTCAGACTCTTTCGCAATGTACCAGACTTGAGGTTTGAAGGGCGGTATCACGAACAGCTTAAATATCAGCACCAGCTCATCCGTGACAGTGCCATCAAAACATTACCTGGAATTAAGATTCTGCATTACGGCTATAGCAATGAGCAACTGCTGGAAAAAAATTTAACTCGCGACATTCCCCTACTCGAACGTGTTCGACAGCAAGAAACACTGAGTTTATTGCTGCTGGGAACTCTGGCTGATGCCTATCTCCGTACTGACCAACTCGAAAAAGCTCAAGAGTGCTGGACAGAAGCCTTTGAGCGCTTAAGTGCCAACTTAATCACCGGAACCTTACCGGAAGACACAGTTCACCTCCGGGCTTTGCTGTTTACCATAGGTGCGAATTTTTTACACGCACACCAAGACTACGAAACGACCCTACTCATCTGTCAGAAAGGCTTAGAGTGGTTTCCAAATTATCCGCCTTTGAATCATCTCACGGGTATTTTGCTCAGAGAGTTAGGATTTCCCCTGGGAGCAACTGCTTACTTTGAGAAATGTCTCCAAATGGGTCAAGATAGGAGTTACGATAAGCGCGAACCCTTTGATCGCCGTTTCATTACGGTGTGGTCAGCCTATGACTTGGGTCTGACTTATCTTCAATTAAAACAGTTTAACCAAGCGATAGAGTCCTTTAAACTCACCCTCTCTTTCGATCCAGAGTATACCCCTGCTCAAGAACATCTGGAAATGCTGAAAAATTGTAGATGAACAAAAACAAGCTGACTTTGATGATTCCCAAACCTTAGATAGCTAATCAAATCTGCTAATTCTAACGATAATTGAGATGAGCAAATATTTGAAATCCTTGCCTCAACTATCCCTCTGCATGATTGTCAAAAATGAAATAGACAACTTACCTCGCTGTTTATCCAGCGCTAAACCCTATGTCGATGAGATAATCGTCGTCGATACAGGATCTAATGACCGAACACCTGAACTCGCAACTGAATATGGCGCAATAGTCTCCTATTTTGAATGGTGTGATGACTTCGCCGCCGCCCGTAACTATGCGATTTCCCAAGCCTCTGGAGATTGGATTCTCATGCTGGATGCCGATGATGAATTAGTGGTTGAATCGGACAACTTCAAGGAAGAAATGACCAAAAACCCAGAAACCATTGCCTATTCATTAACCTACATAGAAGTAGATGATCAGACCACAATGACCCCCCTGCATCGGTTGAGCTTATTCCGCAATCTTCCTGACTTACGCTATGTCGGTCGATTTCACGAACTCCTGAGATATTTGAATCCAGATAAAAAATTAACACAGATTAGTCACCTAGACAGTTTAAAAGTCCTACATCATGGATACAGCAAAGAAAACGTCCACTACAAAGATCTCAACCGTAACATACCCATCTTAGAACGCATTCGCCAACAGGAAGGTCTTAGCCTCAAACTCTTATTTTGCCTTGCAGGAATGTATGCGGATACCCAACAACCCGAAAAAGCCCAAAACTGCTATGCTGAAGTCTTTGACCGCTTGTTACCCAACTTAATCGAGGGGACTCCCCCAGACGACTTGGGGTTTGTTCCGGTTATATTATTTACATTAGGCATGAACTCACTCGATCAAACCGACTACGAAACCGTCAGATTACTTTGCCCGCGAGGACTAGAGTGGTGTCCGAATTATCCCCCCCTAAACTTTCTCGCCGGTTTAACCCTAAAAGCATTAGGATTCCCCCTAGGAGCAATTGCCTACTTTCAAACCTGCCTGCGGCTGGGTAAAGAAGCCAGCTACACCCACGGTCAACCCTTTGAGGTTAACTATATCACAACCTATCCCGCCTACGAGTTAGGCTGTGCTTACTTGGAACTGAAACAGAATCAAGACGCCTTAGCCGCCTTTCAACTAGCCCTCTCCTTTAACGCCAACTACGCCAAGGCAAAACAACAAATCAACAAAATTCAACAGGAGTTAGGGTTGCAATCGTAACACTGATTACACGGATTTATAGAAACGATAGGGGTGGATTGGAGATTTTAGTAGCACTGATTACACTGAAGCGTTAGTTCTCAATGGGCAAAGGATGACAGGATTATTAGATTAAGGTAGGAATTATTCGGTTTTCTGTGTCAATCTGTGTCATTTAATCGTGAGTTAGCGGCAAAGTGCGACTCAATCTGTGTTATCTGTGTTAGAACAAAGAGTCTGGATCAACGAAAGAGCGATCGCATGGGCTTGCTACATCCGTCAGGTGCATTCCTTGAATGTCGGGAATGTAGGTTAGAAACGATAACTTGGTGGGTTACAGCGGATAGGTAATTAAATGATTTGTTCTCTCAATTGAATACCGCAAGAGCCCCCTTACGTTTTACGGTTGATGAGATCTATAGGCAAGCACATTTCCCCATGGTGAAAAGTATACCATAAACCAACAGGCGATCATTGTGTATTGGGTGCGATCGCGTGAAACCTCTTTTTGTGTCAATCTGTGTTACTTAATCGTGAGTCTACAGCAGAGTGTGATTCAATCGGTGTCACTTGTGTTATCACAAAGAGTCTGGATCAACTCCAAGCGATCGCAGCCGCTCTTCTAACAATTGAACTCTTTGCCTTTCCTTGTCAATCTGCTCCTCTGGCGTCAAGATTCTTCGTCCTTGCTCATCGTACCAGTACAACCACTCTCGATTTATTCCCTGATAGGTTCCCCTTTCTCTTCCTATCCCTAATCCTATTTCTGCTAACCACACCGGATTACCAAACTGTAACTTATACTCCCCATCCACTAATTTATACACTTCCAATGGCGCTTTACGACGTCGCAGAGGATTGTACACCAAATAATAGAGTACCCCCATGTCCCGATAAATTTCTTTCTTACTGCTATATTCCCCGCGACGCTTATGGGATACTACCTCCAGCACCAACATGGGTACAACTTGTTCTTCCCACACCACATAAGACAGGCGCAAGTCTTCCTCAATAAACCGTTGTACTCCCAGACTCAAAAACCCATCGGGTACAATTGCCGGTTCTTTGGCGTGATAATATATCGCCATATCTACTCCAAAAAACCAATCCCAGCGCTTCTCCCACAACAGCGCCATAACAGCTTTAAGTAATGAGGGAATCAAATCTTGAAGTTCATTGTCCACTGGTGTATCGTCAGAATCAGGCAGCTCTTCAGCACAGGGTAAGCAATCGGATGGCTTGTACTCTAGCATGAGTGGGTCAGGGAGCAACAACTAATTTCATTGTATTTTATTCGTCTTGAGTCATTAAGCACACAAGCCATTTATGGTAGGGGCACGATCCAATTCATTGGTGTCAACTTAAGTTCAACCCCTCTCCAGAAGCCCCTCTCCATCCCCCCTAACCCCCATCCCCCCTAGCCCCCCATAAGTTTATCCCAAAAGGCAACAGGCAACAGGCAACAGGCAACAGGAAAAATGTCCTAACCTGCCTTGGTAAGGCTATAATCGTGAGTCAACGACAGAATGTGATTCAATCTGTGTCACTTGTGTTATCACAAATTATCTGTATCAACGAAAGAGCGATCGCATGGGCTTGCTGCATCCGTCAGGTGCATTTGAGAATGTAGAGAATGTAGGGGCGAGTCGCTGCACTATTGTTAGGGGAAATCCTTTAATGTACTCGAAAAAGCCCGAATCTTTTGTTCACTGGTTAGAAACGATAACTTGGTGGGTTACAGCGGATAGGTAATTAAATGATTTGTTCTCTCAATTGAATACCGCAAGAGCCCCCCTACTGGGCTGACCCACCTAAAATGGTGAATTAGAATTGTAGGGGCGCACGGCGTGCGCCCATTCTAACAGTAAAATCTATTGCACAATTTTAGCTGGGTCATGGCACTACGGTTTACGGTTGATGAGATCTATAGGCAAGCACATTTTCCCACGATGAAAAGTATACCATAAACCAACAGGCGATCACGCTTCCACCTTAAAGCTACAACCCGAATACCTAATTACGATGAATCAGTCTGTCGTACTCATCATGATCTCCTATCCATACCCAAATAAAGTCAGAACCATCTTCTACGGCTAAGGCTCTATAACTTAATCCAATCCTTGCTGACCAATACTTTCCCACCTTTTTGAAATTTAAAGATGGATGACTAGGATTAGCTTTAAGTAAATCATAGCTTTTTCTTGCCTGACGCTGAACTGTCTCTGGTAAGGCGTAAAAACGTTGCCAGAATTTCGGGGTTGTTCGATGCACTTACAAGTTTCCTAGTTTTCCTTGAGACTTGGCTGTCATTGCCTCTTCCAGCAAAAAGTCCAGTTTACCATTAGTACTATCCGCCTCAATTTGCTTATCCCAAATTTCCCAATCTTTTTGAGCAAACCACTCTCTCAATCGCCGGAAATCCTCCTGGGAGAGCGCTTCAATTTCCGATTGAATCTGTTCGACTTGTTTCATTTAACGTCACCCTTGAGCAATCCACCTCTATCATTTTATCGCGTCGATGCGATCGCACTCTCTCCTATAACCGATTAGATGTACCAAACCAGGACGTGCGATCGCTCTTTTTGTGTCCTCGTCTGCAAGCTTATGTATCGAGTTTATAGGTAGGCACATTTTCCCATGATGAAAAGTATACCATAAACCAGCACGCGATCGCATTCACTAATAACAATTTCTACCTCAACCGTCGCACCTCTTCTAAACTCAAGCCAGTGATTTGACTAATCGTATCTTCATCGACAACCCCTAACATTTTCCTAGCTATTTCTACTTTAGATGCCTGAATCCCCTGTTCTCTTCCAAGCTGAATTCCCTGTTCCATTCCCTGTCTCAATGCCAGTTTAATCGCATTCCGTTGGTCATGAATATACATTTCCCTCTGTTCTAGCGCTTCTAACTCTTCACGAGTCAGATTCGCTTGATTCGCTACTTCAAACGCCTTGCGGATTTCGGGAACTTGTGCCATTGCTTCCGGTATCGACTCTAATCCTCTAGCACTTTTGATAAAGTATATCCATTTATCGGCTAAGGTTTCTAATTCGTCTAACTCTTTGGTAAATTTTGGTAATTCAACAAACACTAACTCCAAGTCATTAATCGGGTAATCCGTTAACACCTTCTTTTCTTTGAGAATAAAATTAGAAATCACCTGAGGCAAATCCTCAAACATTTCAAAGTCCGTCAGCGTCAACGCTATAACCGGATTCAATAGAGTATAATCCTCTCCGGGTTGCAATTGAATCGAATAGGCTTTAGCGGCGTTATACAATATCCGCTTCTCAAACCCCGATAAATTCAGGACTTGCATCTCTATAATCACCGTTGTCTCATCGGTTAGTTTAGCTTTAACATCCAGGAAAGTATCTTTAATTCCCTGAATCTTCGGCGCTAGATAAGGGTTAATAATTTTTAACTCAGTGATGCAGGGATGTCCACCGTAGAGGAGGGAATTCAGGAAACTAATTAGGATTTCTGGGTTTTGCTCAGAGCCAAATATCTTTTTAAAGGCAAAATCCGTTTTGGGATTAATGAAAATCATCCTCGTTTTTCCCCGATTAAAAGTAGACCTAAAAAACACGCGATCGCATTCCTTTGTGCCAACCGAGTTTTTGGTGCGATCGCTCTTTCTATGTTCTTGTCTGCAAGCTTATGTATCGAGTCTATAGGCAGGCACATTTTCCCATGATGAAAAGTATACCATGAATCAACAGGCGCTCGCATTCAGGAATAACAGGTTTTACCTCAACCGTCGCACCTCTTCTAAACTCAAGCCAGTGATTTGACTAATCGTATTTTCATCTACAATCCCTAACATTTTCCTAGCTATCTCTACTTTAGATGCCTGAATCCCCTGTTCTCTTCCTTCCTGAATCCCCTGTTCTCTTCCCACCTGAATACCCTTTTCCATTCCCTGTTCAATGCCCCGTCTCAACGCCAGTTTAATCGCATTCCGTTGGTCATGAATATACATTTCCCTCTGTTCTAGCGCTTCTAACTCTTCACGAGTCATATTCGCTTGATTGGCTACTTCAAACGCCTTGCGGATTTCGGGAACTTGTGCCATTGTTTCCGGTATCGCCTCTAATCCTCTGGCACGTTTGATAAAGTATATCCATTTATCCGCTAGGGTTTCTAATTCATCTAACTCTTTGGTAAATTTAGGTAATTCGACAAATACTAACTCCAAGTCATTAATCGGGTAATCCGTTAACACCTTCTTTTCTTTGATAACAAAGTTAGAAATCACCTGGGGCAAATCCTCAAACATTTCAAAGTCCGTCAGCGTCAAGGCTATCACCGGATTCAATAAGGTATAATCCTCTCCGGGTTCCAACTGAATGGAATAGGCTTTAGCTGCGTTATACAATATCCGCTTCTCAAACCCTGATAAATTCAGGACTTGCATCTCTATAATCACCGTTGTCTCATCGGTTAGTTTGGCTTTTACATCCAGGAACGTATCTTTAATTCCCTGAATCTTCGGTGCGAGATAAGGGTTAATTATTTCTAACTCGGTGATGCGGGTTTGTCCGCCGTAGAGGAGGGAATTCAGGAAACTAATTAGGATTTCTGGGTTTTGCTCTGAACCAAATATTTTCTTAAAGGCAAAATCCGTTTTGGGATTAATAAAAATCATAGTTATCCTCCCCCGATTAAACGTTTACTTAAAAAAATGGTAATCTGTTGCAAGCTCTACTCGCTTCGCGATCGATAGAAACATCTTTATATGTTTAGAACAGATCATCGCAAAATTCTGGCTTTAAATCCCGATCCATTAATGCTTCTACTGCTTCTTGGGGCGTAATTTTATGGTTGAGTAGGCGATAAACTTGCCGACAGATGGGTATGGGGATCTGCTCTCGATTAGCAATTTTAACCAATACGTTGGCTGTATTTACCCCTTCGGCTGTACTTTGCAATTCTTCGAGAATTTGCTCCAATTTTTTCCCCTGGGCTAAACCGTAGCCGACCCGATAATTACGGCTGAGTATACTACTACAAGTAGCTAGCATATCGCCCAAGCCCGATAATCCGAAGAAAGTTTCTGTTTGTCCTCCTAAGTGAGTCCCGATCCGAATTATTTCAGTTAACGCACGGGTAATTAAGGCAGATTTGGCATTGGTACCCAATTTTAGACCATCACAAACCCCAACCGCGATCGCAATCACGTTTTTCAGAGTTCCTCCCAGTTCTGTACCAATGGGGTCTGGACTGGTGTAGACTCGGAAGAGACTGGAGGAAAACACCGTTTGCACTTCCTCAGCGGCTGCCATATCCGTACTCGACACCACTGTGGCGGCGGGGAGTTTTTGCTCAATTTCTTTGGAGAGATTTGGACCTGAAAGTACCACAATCGGATGGTTAGGAAAGTCGGCTTCCCAGATTTGAGAAGGGGTACGAGTCGTTTCTGGGTCTAATCCCTTGGTGGCGGTAATAATTGTCACATAATCCGGTAAACCAATTTCTTGAATCTTCGCCGCCGTCGCCACTACCCCTTTCATGGGAATCGCAGAGACTAGCATATCAATATCCGCCAATACCTCTTCTAGGGATTCGGTGCTGCTGCGAGACCAAAGTCGAACCTGATGATTCTTATGTCTAGCAATCGTTGCCAAGGCTTGACCCCAAGCACCAGCGCCGAGAATGGCGAGGGTGGCTTCTGGTGCAGGTCGGCGCGTGGATTGTGCATGAGCCTGACTGGCTTGTGGGTTCTGATCAGCTTGGGATGAGCTGGATTGAGAATTTGTCAGATTGCTCACCATAGATTTGATGTATTGAACTCAATAATTTATAGGTCAAGTTAATGGTCAAAGGCAAAAGAATCAGATGCATTCTTTTGCCTTTAAAAAGATTATCAACTCACTGTTTGTGTTTGTTTCTGAGTCGCCATCACGTAATCTGGAATACAATTGGCTTCCATATAAGCACGATACTCCTCAACTTGGCGATCGCACTGTGCCGAACTCCAGCCCCCATATTGAGACAGGGTGTCGGTTAGCACGGGCAGAATATCAAAGCCATAGTTGGTATGCATGGCTAAGCTAGTACGGCGACGGGCAATATCCACCAACGTCCGCGCAAATTCCGACTGCACCGCATAGATAATTTGGGCTTTAATATCGGGCAAGTTCGGTGTAATCCCTTGTGCTAATTCCGGTTCCTCGTCCGTTAGCGCTAAAATATCCAACGCCTTAGCCCCATATATATCAAACAGGTGATGGATTGTCGCCAAGGGTAATGAGGTGCGATAGTCTTGCAGTGCTTTTTCTAGGCGCGGATCACTGGGTAAAATGGCTCCCGGTAAGGGTTTGTCGTAAGTAGGACAAGGGGGGGCAGATCGTCCCTGCTTGCGATATACTTTATCCACCATCTCTTCACCCACTTGGCGATAGGTGGTGATTTTGCCGCCAATTAGAGAAATTAGATTGTTCACACCCTCTGGGGTATGGTCATAGAGAATATGGCTGCGGGTGACGCTGCCC
This sequence comes from Coleofasciculus sp. G2-EDA-02, assembly GCF_040226375.1. Lineage (NCBI taxonomy): Bacteria > Bacillati > Cyanobacteriota > Cyanophyceae > Coleofasciculales > Coleofasciculaceae > Coleofasciculus > Coleofasciculus sp. G2-EDA-02. The sequence goes on from NZ_JAVKEW010000222.1 coordinate 57,379, forward strand.
GGTTTTTTTCCCTCTGCATTGGGCAAAGGACGTACTCCCGCGTAAGTAAATTTAACATCTTGGCGGGACAATTGGGCAGTGGGCAGAATCCGATTGGTTTCGGTGAGTAAATAATCAATTTCCTCGTTGTCTGCCTTAATTGAGTCTAGGGCACCTTGATGTCGCAGATCGGTGGTGCCAATCAGATACATACCTAACCATGGCACAATAAAAAACGGACGACCATCCGTTTTTGCTTCTACATACAAGGTTGTTTCGGGAGCGCCGGGGAAGGGAGGGACGATGATGTGACTTCCCTTGGTCGGACCGAGTTTTTTATCCTTACCAATGGGCGCTGATTGTCCATTTTGCACCCCAGACTGACAAACCTGATCTACCCAGGGACCGGCTGTATTCACCACCACGGCGCGATCGCTCCCTCGGATGGTGAATTCTTCTCCGGTTAAGGCATCTTTGCACGTAACGCTGGTGATGCGATCGCCTTGGCGCTGCAATTGGGTGACTTGTGCATAGTTGAGAACCGTTGCTCCCGCAAGTTCTGCACAGATAATATTCTCTAGTGCTAAACGCTCCGCATACGCCACCTGAGCGTCATAATATTGCGCTCCACCGACTAAACCATCGGGATCGAGATGGCGAAAGAGCTGATTAAACTTCTGTTTGGGCAGCATCCGGTGGGGGGGCAGGGTTTTCTCGAAGCTCAAGATATCATAGAGCAGCATCCCCGCTTGAATTTTCCAATAGGGACGAGAGCGATCGCTGTAGATGGGAATCGTCAGCATTAGGGGCTTGACTAAGTGGGGGGCTGTATGCAATAGAATTTCTCGCTCCCGTAGCGATTCCCGCACTAGGGCTATTTCAAAATATTCCAAATAGCGCAAGCCACCGTGAACTAATCTCGTTGACCAACTGGTTGTACCACCGCAGAAGTCAGCCTTCTCCAGTAAAATGGTTTTAAGACCTCGCAAAGCCGCATCTCGGACGACACCAGCACCATTAATGCCACCTCCAATGACAATTAAATCGTAGGTTTGGCTCTGGATGGTTTGAAAATCACGCATGATCCCGTTTGAGTAACATCTAATCTAACTTCCACAGTAGTCGCGACATTGGCAAAATGAACAAATAAGGGAAGGGTGACAAGGACGTTAACTCAAAACGTCCCTGGAACTTCCAGATCAAACAGCCACTGCTTCCGGTTGCTTCGCTGTCTGAGGTTTGGTTTTCTCAAACATCTCAAACAAGTGATCTGCCCAGCACTGTATATCGTACTTAGTTACGATGTCATACATTTTTGCCATGCGTTCCTTTTGCTCTTCCGGAGACATAGCCAGCGCCTGATCAATCGATTCATCCATGCGATCAATAGAGTAGGGGTTGGTCAAAATGGCATCGGGTAGTTCCACGGCTGCACCGACGAACTCCGAGAGGACTAATACACCTTCTTTTTTCTCGTGGGTGATGATATATTCCTTCGCCACCAGGTTTAAACCATCTCTCAAGGGAGTTGTCCAGCAGATATCTGCGGCTTTGTAGTAACAGAGTAAGTCCGGTAAAGGAATGGGTTGGGTAAATAGCATAATCGGTAGCCAGTTTAAGTTCCCGTACCGCCCGTTAATTTTTCCGGCTAACTGCTCAATCTGAGTTTGGGCAGTTTTATAGACGCGCATTCCAGACGCTGAAGCCACACAGGTGACTAGCATATTAATTTTGCCATGCAAGTCCGGACGACGCTCTAGCAGGCGTCCATAGGCTTCTAGCTTTTCACGAGTGCCTTTGACGTAGTCTACTCGTCCGGCTGAGATAATTAACTTGCGATCGCCTAAGCTTTCTTTAATTTCCTCAAACCGTTTTTGAGTTTCTGGCTTATGCAGGATGGAGAGAATTTGTTGAGGATTAGCGCCGACAGGGAATGGATCGAGGTTGACTAATTGATCTTTGTATCGTAGCTGCGTGGTCATTTCTGGCTCAGCCAAGGCGATTCCCGTGGGGGTGATATGCTTGGGTACGGGTTCTTTCTTGAGGATTTCTACCGGGCGCAGGCTGCGAGCCACGTTGACGAAGTTCTCTGAATAGCGAGGAATATGGAAGCCAACGATATCGCAACAGAGTAAACTGTCTGTAATTTCTTCCCGCCAAGGTAAGATATTGAAAATATCCACAGAGGGAAAGGGAGTGTGGTGGAAGAACGCAATCCGAGCATTCGGCTTTAGCTGCCGGATGTAGTAGGGTACTAACCATAGATTGTAGTCATGCACCCAAATTAGAGCATCATCTGCTGCTTCGTCACAGGCGGCTTCGGCAAATAGACGGTTAATCGTGTGAAAGTTTTCCCAATCTGATGTCTCGTAAGTGAAGTGATAGGGGAATGAATGCAGAATGGGCCAAAATGCTTCTTTTGAGGTGATGTGATAGAAATGCTTGACCTGATCGGCGGAGAGGGGAATCCGACGAACGTTGTAGTTCCCTTCACCTTCGACAACAATTCGCTCCTCAAAGTTAGCTTTCTGCTTAGCATTCACCTGTTTCCAAGCAATCCAGGTGCCTTGATTGACGCTGGCAAAGAAACTTTTCAGGGTTGGTACAATACCATTGGGGCTTTTCTTTGCCCGATAATGCACTTTGCCATTTTCCACAACCTCGTCATAAGGTTCGCGATGATAAAGGATAACGAGTGATGATTTCATGCAACTACCTCTAGGTGTTTACTATTAACAGTGGTACGATTCCCGATCCCAATGCAACTTGGATGGGAAAATAAATTTGATAGATTCGATGAATTTAGGGTTTTAGACTGTCCACAGTGATGATTTTCCCCTTTGACTGTTGGCTTACTCTAAGAGTATCTCGTTACTCAAAGGCTGGAAAACCCAGTCAGTATTCTCCTGACAGGAAGTAAAGATTGAACGCATTACCCGTTTTACTTATATTACCAACCATGATGTTTTTGAAGGTTGCAATGGATAGGGTCAGGGTTTGTCCTATGGAGATGTTCAACAGGGGGAAAGTCTGAGCGCTACAGCATTGCAGATATTGGTTTAATCCAGGCTTTTGTTGATTGCAAGCCCCCAAAATCCGCTGATTTAGAGCGGTAACAACTATTTGAAACAGATTGGAAGTCATTATTCGATCGAAAAAACTCTCAACAGTCTAGTTTTGATGACAAAACCGCCAATGTACAGATTAAACTGGCTGTGCCATCAAATCCTAGGGGAATTGTGTTCAACCTCGATTACTATTTGCCGTACTCAGTACTCTTTCCATACGACTAACGTCGTAGCAGGTTGGCGAGAGTTTACTTGAGCCAAAGCTAACAACAAAACTGGGATACCTCAGAATTCAACAATAGTCTGACATTAAGTGGACAAGGATTCATCACTTACACTCTGGTTATGGATGATATCTGCCATCGGCAGGTTTCCTTATCGAGTATCTATCTGTAGCCACTATACTACAAAAGTATAAAAAAGTGTAAATTTTAGTAAAATTTAGCAGAATACTTCGTCGCACATCATTGGCTATGACAATCAAACTATTCCCGATCGCAACGCCACCACCGCCGCTTGTACCCGATCATCAACCGAGAGTTTGTTCATGATCCCGCGTACATGGGTTTTAACGGTATTGGCGCTCAGGTAAAGTTGAGCGGCAATTTCTGGGTTACTATAGCCTTCGACGATCAGTTTTAAGACTTCTAACTCCCGTTGTGACAAATTGGAAACATTACCCTTAGGAGAAGGGGGAGACAAATGCTTGAGAACTTGACGACCAATTTGAGGGTCGAGGTAAGTTGCGCCTTCAGCCGCCGCTGCGATCGCCTGGAGTAATCGTTCTACACTTGATCCTTTAACACAGTAGGCATCAGCGCCGCTAGATAGGGAGGCAATAATTTCGCGATCGGTGGTATGAGAGGTTAAGATGACCACTCTCACCTCAGGGAGTTCCGCTTTAATTTGCTCAGTAGCAGCAATCCCATCTAAACGCGGTAAACCAATATCCATGACCACGATATCAGGTTTGAGTTGTTTGGTCATTTCCACGCCCATATAGCCATCTTCAGCTTGTCCCACCAGTTCAAGCTGGGGGTTAGTGGATAAGGATTGTTCTAAGCCAAGCTGCATCATGGGGTCATCTTCCACAATCACAACTCGCAGGGGTGGGGAATTTGTGGGGGAATTAGTCGGGGAGGGAAGTTCTGAGGACATGGATTGTACCCAAGTAACGCAGCAGGCGCGATCGCACTTCCGTATTTTACAGTAAAGCGATGGTTTCATCCCCCGCGTTTTAACCGGGGGATGAAACCGAGCGAGGCGTTCAGCCCAGCAACTTTAGTTGCGAGTGTCAACCATCTTGTGCTATAATTCTACCATAATTTCAGCTTGGTAAAATGATTGTCTACGAGGCTAAGCTAAAAGGTAAAGAGTACCAGGAAAGAAGGCTCGATGAAGCCATTCGTACTGGTTTATTTGTCCGTAATGCTTGCCTTCGGTATTGGGAAGATGGTCATGGAAGGTGTCGTAATGACTTGTCTAAATACTGTAAAATTCTTGGGCATGCCCAAGAATTTTCATGGGTGGGAAAATTAAACTCTCAAGCCCGCCAAGCCATGTCAGAGCGTGCCTGGGCTAGTATCAGTCGATTCTTTGACAACTGCAAGAAGAAGGTCAAAGGAAAGAAGGGCTATCCCAAGTATAAAAAAAATCGTCCTAACCATGGTTCTGTAGAGTATAAGACATCAGGGTGGAAGCTATCAGAGAATCGTGACCACATCACGTTCACTGACGGGTTCAAAGCGGGAACGTTCAAACTTTATGGAACTCGTGACCTGAACTACTACCAACTCACTCAAATCAAGAGAGTTAGGGTAGTTCGTCGAGCCGATGGTTATTATGCTCAGTTCTGTATAGACCATGACCGAACTGAGGACAAGAAACCAACGGGCAATACTTTAGGATTAGATGTCGGATTGAATCATTTCTATACCGACTCAAATGGCTCAACAGTTGAAAATCCAAGATTTCTAAGGAAGTCAGAAAAACAACTGAAGCGGCTTCAAAAGAGAGTATCTAAGAAGTTTAAAAAGGGTCAACCCCAATCTAACAACTACAAGAAAGCTAAACAAAAGTTAGCTAAAAAACACTTAAAAGTTAGTAGGCAGCGTAAAGACTTTGCTGTCAAGACGGCATTGTGCGTAGTCCGGTCTAACGACTTGGTAGCTTATGTAGACGCGCCAGCGGCTTGCCGAAGGCTAGACTTGCAAGTGCGGAATATGGTCAAAAATCATCACCTAGCTAAATCGATTAGTGATGCAGCTTGGTCTGAATTTAGACGCACTCTTGAGTATTTTGGCAAAGTATTTGGTGTAGCAACGGTTGCCGTTAAGCCTCACTACACTTCTCAAAATTGCTCAAATTGCGGTTGCGTTGTTAAAAAATCCCTTTCAACACGAACACATAGGTGTAAGTGCGGGTATATTTTAGACCGCGACTGGAATGCCGCTATCAACATACTCAAGGAAGCACTTCGTACGCTCCGGGCATACAGGAACTCTCCAGGAATACTGGATAAACGCTTCGGGACAACTCGCCCTCTAGAGTATTGATTAGAATCAATACTCTAAGGTGATTGGATGAACGAAGAATCCCCCGCGTTTTCAACCGGGGGAGTGTCAAAGACATTGTGTCCCCTAGATGGATAGCCGCATACAATTTAAGGTTTGTAGTTGGTGATGGTTATCCAAAACTATAGTCGGTGATGCGGATTTGGATCTATTGGTTCTCATCTGGTACTGGGAGACGATACTGACGAGCAATGTAGTAGAAAAAGCGATAGTAATCAGCAAATTGTTCGCTCTCACAGCGTCCCTGCCAGTTGTAGCTTACATTGTCCTGTGTCAGGGTTAGTGTAATCACACTGATCTCAGGGTCAAGGTCTACCTGGAGTTTACCTGTTTCACCTTGTTCAGTGAGGAAATTCTGAGGTTGAGATGGATTGAGTGGTTTGGATGTACTCTCAGGTGATGGGGTTCCCAGTTCGGCAAATTCTGCCCATCCCCTAATCTCACAGTCGGGATTCTCAGGATCGCGAAAAGCTCGACCATCAAGATTGTCGGGTATGGGAAAGGGTATCCAATTACTAGGATAGAGGAACTCAAAGTTGAAGCGGGGGTTGCGGTAGGTGTTCCAGGTTTGTTGCAAATCCACGTTAGTACCCTGACAGCTTACGAGTAAGAAAGCCAGTGGCGCGATTCGAGCAATGAACTTTGCGGTCATTTGTCATTCGTCCTTTTAGATTTATCCGCCCAATCTGGTATGAGAACTGGATAATGTAAAGAAATATTACAAAATTGCCGTCATACTGGCTTGAGGTATTGACAGCCAGAAAAAATGGCGATAATCTGGCATACATACCCGGGTAAAACGATTGAAAATCATATGCAAGACAAGCAAAAAGTTACGTTGTATCTTCCACCAGGACTTCATCGCCAGCTCAAAATTAGAGCAGCCGTTGATTCAGACTCAATGTCGGCGATGGTCGAGAGAGCAATCGTATTCTATCTACGCCACCCGGAAGTGGTTGATGAGGTAGAAGCATCCTACGGAAACACTCATCGGGTATACAATTGCCCCGAATGTTCTAGCTCAGTGGTTATAAAAGATGGAGATATGGTTTCCCTGAACAATCAACCCAGCCTTCTGGATGATGAACTGCCTGTGGAGAAAGTGCGAGAAGAAGTTAAATCCCGTACCGATTCTCAGGGCGAAGAGGAACTCGTTCCTTGTTGATAGTGTTACAAAAACAGTACAAAAACAGCTAACTGCGAGAGTTCTATTAACGATGTTTGGGCAGTGGTTGTGCCGTCTCTAAGTAGGTCGATAGTCATGCAAGAAGAGATAAGTATTCTCATTCAAGCTCAATACCCTCTAATCTACCTGGTGACGTCAGAGGAAGAGCGGACAGAACGGGCAATAGCCATGATTGCTCAAAATAAAAATCAGCAACGGCGCGTATTTGTGTGGACTGTCACCCATGGGATTGTGGAGTATGGTCAATCACGCCACGTCACCCAACACAATACAGTCTCTCCAGAAGCTGCTATTCAATGGGTTATTCAGCAAAAAGAACCTGGTATCTATATATTTAAGGATCTACATCCATTTATTGATTCTCCAGCAACAACCCGATGGCTGCGGGATGCTATAGCGAGCTTCAAAGCAGCTCAGAAGACGATTGTACTCATGTCTCCCATGCAGCAGGTGCCGATCGAGTTAGAGAAGGAAGTGGTGGTTCTCGACTACCCCTTACCTGATTTGACTGAACTCAACCAAGTGCTGTCTCAGCAATTGGAAAAAACCAAAGGGCGTCGCACCACTACGGAAACGCGGGAGAAACTCCTGAAAGCGGCATTAGGTCTGACGCGAGATGAAGCTGAGAAAGTGTATCGCAAAGCCCAAGTTAAAGCAGGGCGTCTCACGGAAGGGGAAGTTGATATTGTTCTTTCTGAGAAAAAACAGCTCATTCGTCGCAATGGTATTTTAGAGTATATTGAAGAGGATGAAACCATTGATGCCGTTGGTGGTTTAGAAGAGCTGAAGCGATGGCTGAAACAGCGATCAAACGCCTTCACCGAACGGGCAAGAGAGTATGGTTTACCCCAACCCAAAGGCATGCTGATTCTGGGAGTACCCGGATGCGGAAAATCCCTCATTGCCAAAACAACCTCTCGCCTTTGGGGACTACCGCTGTTGCGGTTAGATATGGGTCGGGTTTATGATGGTTCTATGGTTGGTCGATCAGAAGCCAACTTGAGAAATGCCCTAAAAACAGCAGAATCGATTTCACCCGCCATCCTTTTCATCGATGAGCTTGACAAGTCTTTTGCGGGGAGCAGTGGCTCGGCTGACTCCGATGGTGGCACCTCTAGCCGCATCTTTGGCTCCTTCCTAACGTGGATGCAAGAGAAAACATCGCCTGTATTTGTCATGGCGACAGCGAACCGAGTAGAACGGCTACCGGGAGAGTTTCTCCGCAAAGGTAGATTTGACGAAATATTCTTTGTTGACTTACCGAATAAAGAAGAGCGTCAGCAAATATTTAAGATTCATCTGAGTAAGCGGCGTCGAGATATAGAGCGCTTTGATATCGAACAGTTGGCGACAATTTGTGATGGTTTTTCCGGTGCAGAAATTGAGCAAGCCCTCATCGCTGCAATGTACGAGGCATTTGCACAAGACCGGGAATTCACCCAACTGGATATTATAGCGGCAATCAAAGCAACGCTACCGCTTTCTCGGACAATGACTGAGCAGGTCACAGCCCTGAGGGACTGGGCAAGACAGAGAGCGCGACCTGCTGCATCCTCCGTTGCTGAATATCAGCGAATGGAGTTCTAACAGGCTTTCTCCTGCTCCCAACAGGAGGAAAGGCTAGCAAATACTTGCTAGCAGTTTCAAAAGACGCCGCAATGTAACAGCGGCATACCCAAGAAAAAAGCTACGTTGTCGTTTGTTTTCTATCTCTACTGGAGGAAATCTAAAATGTCTCACTTTAGCACTCTGCGTACCAAGATCACCGATGCCGAAATCTTAAAGGCTTCTTTGAGCGATCTGGGTATTTCCGTGAAAACGGAAGCTGATGTGCGCGGCTACAATGGCCAACGGGTTCGTGCAGACCTCGTTGCTGTTCTCGAAGGCGAGTATGACCTCGGTTGGTCCCGCAATGGCGATGGTTCCTTTGACCTGATTGCTGACCTGTGGGGTGTTGCTAAAAAGCACAACCAAACCGAACTGATCAACTCGATCAACCAGAAGTACGCCGTTAACAAGACCTTAGCAGAGGTCAAACAACGTGGCTTACAAAATGCCAACGTTAAACTGGTGGTACAAAAATAGTCCATCTAGGCGTTCCCAAGCTTACGGGTTAACCAATTTATTTATTTGGGGTTGACCCGTTTTTTCAAAAGGTTTTAGAACAAATGTTCTAGTCTTTTCCATAATATAATAACGGCGGGAAATCTCTCATCCAGGGAGTTGCTCCGCCGTATTTTTGTTTTTGCGATCGCGTTCCGAACTGCGGTAGCCTTTTATAGGTGAGGAGATGTACGCACAGGATTGATAATCATGGTCAACTCAACAATCCGAGTATTAGCTCGTGTGGTAGCGCGTCCAGGAAAAGAAGAGAAACTCAAAGCACTGCTGTTAGAAATTGTTGAAGCGACGCGCAAGGAACCCGGTTGTATCACTTACGAGTTATTACAAAGTCCAGCGATTCCCACGGAGTTTGCCTTTGTCGCAGAATGGGAAAGTGAGCAAGCTTGGAGGCTGCATTTGGACTCGGCTCACATTCAGCAAGCGTTTTTAGAAGGCGAAGAGTTGTTCGCTTCACCGCCAGATATTCGTCATTATGTCTTGTTGGCTTAGTTTTTCTGATTTGGACAGGGGATGATTGATCAAGTTATATAGTAAAACCGAATAGATTATTCAGGGTATCAAATCTCTACTGTCTATTGATTTACAAGAAAACTTATGCTTGAAGATAATTTAAGCTCTTCTGAAAGGGCAAACTATACCAAACTCAACGAACTACTGGCAGCAGGGCGGTGGCAAGAAGCAGACGAGGAAACGTTTACAATTATCCTGGAGATTACGGGTGCAGATAAACGCGGCTATTTAACGAATCAAGATATTCAGCAATTTCCTTGTCATGCACTTAGGCAGATTGATCAACTTTGGATCAAGTACAGCAGTGGTAAATTTGGTTTTAGTGTTCAAAAGCGAATCTATGAGCAATCAGGAAAGGATTTAATGACATTTGCTGATCGGATTGGATGGCGGGTATCTAATCGGTGGCAGAGTTACAATGAGCTGACGTTTAATCAGAATGCACCGATAGGACATCTCCCTGGGGGTGGAGTTGTGGGATGGTTAGCATGGGGAAATCTTCGTGATGATCTGTTGTATCGTGTTAGTGCGTGCAATATCTAGAACAAATATCACGCTCCCCTCTCCCAAGTACCCCCCCTTTCTCCCCCCGTGCAAAAAAAGCGAAGCATCCTATGGCTTCCCCCTTCTTAAGGGGGACGGGAGGGGGATGGGGGCTAGGGGGGAGGGCTGTAGCTCATCCTATCCCGCCGCTGCTTTCTTCTCCACCGACGCCTTAACTTGCGCCATAATGTCCTCCATCTGACTCACTAATTGCTTCGCCTCCTCTAGATTTTTCTCGTGGGCGTGATCATTGAGTTGACATGCTAAATCTGACATTAATTCCACCGCTACAGACGCACTAGCACCTTTAAGTTGATGTGCTTTGTTTGCCAAAATTACCCAGTCTTGATCCGCTAACGCTTGCTGAGCTTGGGTGAGAAAGGTTGACCCATCATTAATAAATCCTTTTACTAATTCCAACTGGAACTCGGGGTCACCACCAGAAATCTCTGACAATGCACTCCAATCTACCGGATCGACAGTCGTTTCAGCCGTATCTTGGCTATCTATCTGTTTGCTGGATTTCGCCTTATTTTCCTTGACCACCAACGACCATCGCTGTAACATGACTTTCAGTTCTTTTACCATTACCGGTTTACTGAGATAGTCATCCATTCCCGCCGCGATACATTTATCTCGATCCCCTGGCATCGCGTATGCGGTCATGCCAATCACAATCGTATGGTGGTCTTTACCTTCTCGTTGCCGTAAGGTTTGCGTGGCTTGATAGCCATCCATCACCGGCATTTGACAATCCATCAACACGATGTCATAGTCATTCTGTGCCAATTTTTCCAGGGCTTTTTCACCATTTTCCGCAGAATCCCACTGATGACCGAGGAGGCGAACTTGGTGCTGGACTAATTTCAGGTTAACTGGTGTATCTTCCACTAACAAAAGAGTTAGTGGGATTTGTTGTTCAGTTTCCGTTTTCAATTTCGATGTCTTTGCTGCCAATGCAGCAACCTCTTGTTGAAAATCCCATCCTTTGCGGGGTAGTTCCTCGTTCAGCGAGGTGGTATTTAGGTCGATATGTCCTTTTAGCTGCTCAAGGAGTTTCTCTAACTCCCCGACTAATTTAGCGCTACTCTCCGCATTTTTGGTGATTGCCTGATGTCGCAGTTCCTCCGCCACATCGGGCATAGTTTGCACGGCGACTGAGGCGCTGGCACCTTTGAGTTGGTGGGCTTTATTGGCAACCATTACCCAGTCTTTATCGACTAATGCCTGTTTTGCCTGGTTAATAAAACTAGCGCCCTCTTTGATAAAGCCTTGGACTAACTCCAGTTGAAATGCCGGATCACCTTCAGAGATTTCCTTGAGACGCTTCCAGTCCACGACATCAGAGAGCAGACTACTCGTGGATTGAGTCGGATATGGACGTTCGGGTTTGGGTGAGACTCCTTTGACTACTGATGACCATCGCTCTAATACCGGTGCCAAGTTTTTCACCATGACGGGTTTACTTAGATAGTCATCCATTCCCGCTGCCAAACATTTTTCGCGATCGCCTTGCATGGCGTAAGCGGTCATGCCAATTATTATTGTATGACGGTCTGTGCCTTCTCGCTGGCGTAGTGTCTGGGTTGCCTGGTAGCCATCCATTACGGGCATCTGACAATCCATTAACACAATGTCGTAGTCATTTTGGGCGATTTTGTCAAGGGCTTCTTGACCATTTTCTGCCGACTCAGACTCATGTCCCAATAATTGCACCTGATGGCGCACCAGCTTCAGGTTAATTGGTGTATCTTCTACCAGGAGAATTTTTAGGCAAGTGGATTGGGGTGCTGGCTGAGAGGGGTCAGGGATAGCCGACTGTGTACTGAACAGGGTGGCTGGGATCTCAGACGCCAGGATTTTCTGTAATGATTCCAACAACTGAGATTCTTTCACCGGTTTAACTAAATAATCGGCAAACCCACTTTTGAGCAAAGGTTGGGCGGAATCCCCGGCGTGCATCGAAGTCATTAGGACTAACTTGGTTTTTGCCCAATCCGGTTCTGCGAGAATCAACCGTCCTAGGGTAGATCCATCAATTTTGGGCATTTTCATATCCAGTAGCGCCACATCGTAGGGTTTACCCGCTTCGGCAGACGCTTGCATGGCGTTGAGGGCAATAATACCATTATCGGCTTCATCTACCTCCATGCCTCTGGCTTCTAACTGATACTTGACAATTTGGCGATTAATCGGGCGATCATCGACGATTAATACCCGTTTCCCTTGCAGAGATTCGGGGGAAATGGGTAAATTACTAAAGATGCGATCGCTCTCATTCTCCTGGGTACCCGCCGCTACTGTACCAAAGGTAATTGTGAACCAGAACGTCGAACCCACACCCAGCTGACTCTCGACGCCAATCTCACCCCCCATCATTTCTACCAGTTGCTTACAGATGGCTAACCCTAAACCTGTTCCCCCATATTTGCGGGTGGTGGAGGAATCGACTTGGGAGAAGGCTTGGAAGAGTTTCCGTTTATCCTCTGGGTGAATCCCAATTCCCGTATCCCGCACCGCAAATCGCAGTTGAATTTTGTCCTGATCTGCCAATTCCTGATGAACCGACACCCGAATCACGACTTCGCCAGACTCGGTAAATTTAATCGAATTACTCACCAAATTGGTGCAAATTTGGCGCAAGCGACCAACATCTCCCATCAGTCGTCGGGGTACATCGGTATCCACTAACAACGCTAATTCTAAATCCTTGGCTTCGGCTTGGGGAGAACACAAATCTAAGACATCTTCCAAAGACCGATTAATATTCAATTCATCGATATCAAGGCGCATTTCTCCAGCTTCGAGTTTGGAGAAGTCGAGAATATCATTAATCACGCCCAGTAAATGTTCACCACTTACTTGCAAGGTTTTAACGAAATCCAGTTGGCGGGGATTAAGATCTGTGGTTAAGAGTAATTCACTCATTCCCAGCACTCCATTCATCGGTGTGCGGATTTCATGGCTCATATTTGCTAAGAATTGAGCTTTTGCCCGGGCGGCTTCGACTGCTGCTTCCCGCGCTTCTACCAGTTTATTTTCGTACTCTTTTCTTTCTGTAACATCCCGATTAACCCCGATTGCGGCAATTGGTTTACCTAGTTCATCCCGCAACGGCACAACCACGGTTTCGCAAACCCCTTTATTGCCATCTTTACGGATAAAGTCAATCTCCTGTGTCCAGCGTCCTTCACGGATTAAACTGTCCAGCATCTGTTGAGTTAAAGCGGTGGCTGCATCGGGTTGGTAGATAATACCACAGGTTTGACCTAACACTTCGGTTTTTTCATAGCCAAAAATACGTTCTGCCGCTGGGTTCCAGTCTAGGATATGACCATTTAAATCTGTGACAATCACGCCATCATAAATCGTTTCAAACATTAACGCTTGGCGGCGCAGTGCCTCATCTGCCCGTTTGCGAGCAGAAATGTCTTGGACTAAACAAACGATTCCCTGAATTTTGTGCCCTGAATTCTTCATCACCGAGGCGGTAACCGATACGGGAACGGGGTCACCTGTTTTCGTAAAGAAGGTGGTTTCATACCGACCTAGAAACCCACTTTGTTGAGAGTCATTGGCTTGTAAATGAGCTAAAAAGTTATCTTCTTTAAAGAAATTATCTAAGGGCTGATCCCGCAGTTCTTTCGGGGAATAACCGGATAGGAATAATGTGGCTTCATTAAAACTTTCTACTCTAATATTTTTATTCAGCACAATGAGTGCATCACTCAAAGAACTGATAATATTATCTAGATATGATTTAGAAACTGTAGTTTCTTGAAGCTGTTTACTCATCTGATTGAAGGCATCAGCTAAAACACTCAGCTCGTCCTTGGTTTGCACCTCAACATAGGTATCGAAGTCCCCTTCGCCAATTTTAGAGGCGGCTTCTTTGAGCTTAACAATCGGCTTGGTGACGCGATCAGCTAAAACGATACCGAAAATAATTGATACGGCGACAACTCCAGTAATCGCCGTTAGATTAATAATCAGCGAGTAGGTTGAACTGCGATTCGCTGTTTGATTTTCTTCTTCTAGAGTATTAGTATGAAAGGTAATTGCTTGATCAACAACTGCTAAAAATTGGTCTTCAGCATTCTCCAAAGCTTGTCGTTTCGCCAAGATATCAGCCCGTTGGAAGTTAGTGTCATCTAAGGCTAAAATTTCCTGGCTGATTTCTGCCAAGAGTAGCTTGCTGACTTTCAATTCCCGATAAAAACTTTGAGCTTGAGCCGTATTGGAAAAGGAGTTGAATTCGGCTAAATACTGATCTAGAGCCGCAACGGATTGTTGAAAGTCAATTTTGGCTTGTTTTTCAGGTTCCTCCTCTTGAGATGTTGGCGAGGTGGCGGTAGATTTTCCTTCGATTACAGCATAACTATAGGCTTTATTGGTTAACCGTAATGAGGCTGCCTTAATCTGGTTTAATGCCACCAGTTGACGGGTTGTACCCTCGGTAATCTGATTAAATTTATCATCAACATTTTTCTTCGTTTGAATCGTAATAATTCCCAAAACAGCGACCAGCGATGCCACCCCGAGAAAGCCTGAGATAAATTTTGTTTTCAGTTTCATATCTGTCTCCCGTCACTATTCTGTCCTTCGGAGATTTATCAGAACATTCCGGATAATCAGGTGGCATAGTCTGACAAAACTTTTGCAGAAAATTAATGTCACCCTAATGGGATGTTCTCTTACACTGTAGCCGACGCAGATGAAGACGAAAAGAGGAAAATGTTTGAATAAAAATTAAGTAAAGGATGGGTTAATTTTTATTTTTGCCGATTAAAATTATTGTCTTTTGGTCGGGGCGGATTAAAGTAAGGCTCAAGCAAATAAAGAGGCGGATGCGATCGCGCAGATAGTAGTCACACCACCTGTAGGGACACGGCAATGCCGTGTCCCTACCCGAACTTAGTTGGGGAAAGGAAGCGTAAACTCAAAGGTTGATCCAACTCCGGGCGCACTGGTAACGCTAATTTGTCCCCCGTGAGCCTGAATAATTTGCCGACATAAATATAAACCCAAACCAATACCCGTCAAGTGCTGAGAATGCAATCCCCGAACATAGAGTTTAAACAAGCGATCGCACTGCTGTTTGCTCATCCCCACCCCGTCATCGGCGATCGCACAATGGAGTCTATCCCCCTCAACCCTTACTGTCAGCATAATCTGCACCCCCGGTAAATTATGTTTAAGGGCATTCGTCAATAGATGCTGGAAAACACACCGCAGTTGAGTTGGATCAGCTTTAACAGGGGGTAAATTTGGGGGAATAACGGCGGTTAATTTGGCTTGGTTGCTAGTTAATAACCGCTGCAAATCAGCCAGGATTTGGCTGAGGAGTTCATTTAAGCACAAGGGTTGACAGTGCAGCTCAATTTTGAGCCCTTGGTTAAAATGATCTTCAGATAAGGCATTGATCAACGTCAATTGGCGATCGCTATTTTCAATCAGCCGCTCCAGAATTCGGCGCGGGAGAGCCACGGTTTCCCCAGGGCAGTTTTGCGTTCCCTTCAACATCAGGATTAAGCCCATCATTGAGGTTCGCAGATCATGAGACACGGCTTGTAAAAACACATCTTTAAGTTCATAAAGCCGTTGCAGCTCCTGCATTTTTTCCTCAAGTTGCATAGTGCGTTCTGCCACTTGACTTTCCAGGTTACTATTGAGATCTTGTACTTGTTGGTAAAGTTGAGCTTGTTGCAGGGCAATGGTAACTTGAACCGCTAACCGTCTTAACCAATCCACCTCAAAAGATTTCCAGTGACGGGGATGATGGCATTGATGAATCGCTAATAATCCAAAAAGTTGATCATCAAGAATTAAAGGGATTGCCAGGGTAGCTTTAATCTGATAGCACCGATAAAAGTCTTTGAGATAGGGAGTCAGATTAACCTGATCGGTATTATCCCGGATTAAAATTTGACGCTGACTAAACAATTCCTGGGTTTCTTGTAACAGTTTCTCTGAGGGTTTCCATCCCAACATGGATTTATAAGCAGAGGCGACGGATTCGGCAGCAATTTTACTGTAGTTATTTTCATCCAGGTAACTGATATAGACGCGATCTGCCTGTAATAACTGGCGTACTTCCACAACAGTAGTTTGGAAAATTTGGTCTAAATCTAAGGATTGACGAATCCGTAGGGCAATCTCAGCTAACAAGCGATCGCGTTCTAAAGTAGCGTGGAGTAGAGCTTCTGCCTGTTGACGCTCCGACATAGCGGCGGCTAAAACGAAAGCGGTTACTGTCACCACCGCCAGAAAGGTTTGTAGCAGTAGGATTGCTCCTTGGGTACTTCCCGCCTTCACCACAAAAGGTCCGATTCCCTGGATAGCTCCGCCAATTGCCATTCCCGAAACAATGACACTGGCAAAAACAGCACCCCACACCCGAAATCGCAGCGCCGCCCAAGCGACAAAGGGAAAAGGCAAATATTCCAGGGGGTAGTCGGAGAGGGCAAAAATGGTTCGAGACTGGAAAACCAGCCAACTGAACATCCACAGTAAAGCCCCACACAAAACGGCTTCTAAAATCGTATGGGGTGGATAATTTTGCCGCAACATTCCCTGGGGGAATCCTTGGGCAATTAATAGCAGTAAGGGAGTAAACACTAAGATTCCCATACTGTCCCCTAACCAAAGAGTGCCCCAATTCAGTCCAAATTGATGCCACGGGATGAAACCCACCCAGCAATTCACTACTGTACTAATGGTGGCGTTAATTGAGGGGGCAATAAGCGCACCGACGATAATTAGGGCAAATGCATCCTTGAGGCGTTCTAGCGTCGGGTTAAAATCTAGGCGACGTAATCCCATCGCACCGACAACAGCTTGTAACGTGCAGCCAATAACTGAACCCAGGGACACCAAAAATGAAGCACCCAGGGACAGATTTAACCAGAATGCACCAATCGCCACACCAATCCACAGCCGTTTCCCCTCCAAGAAGAGCACAGCCAGAGCAATCCCCGCACTAATCCACACCGGAGACGCCTCAGCGCCCAATCCCAACCACAATAGGGTAAAATGAGCGCTACCCATATAGGCGATCGCGACTAGAGCAACTGTGATTAGGTATCGCCAGAAACGTTTCTGACTCCCAGGAAATATGGACAAAATTAAATCTTCACCGTAACTAATATTCAAGATTTCATGAATCAAAAAAATCGGCTTCTATCAACAGAATGCCCAAAGTTATCAAAACTTAACATCCCCTAGGTGGATGAGTTTTGAGTTGTAGGGGCGGGTAATGGGACTAATATTGATTGTTATCCCTAGCTTGGCGGCAAAACCCGCCTCTACCAAATGGCTCGTTGAGCGCGAGTATGACAAATGACAAATGACTATTGCTGTTTAACACTCTCAGGAACCCCCACCGGGGAAATACCTGCGATCGCCCGCAGGTTTTGGCTGCGAATTAATTCAGTAAAATTTAAACTCACTCGCCCTTCTATCTCAGCCACGGATGCAATCGCCGCTAATAGATGCTGTGCCGCTTCTGTTTCGGTATAGCCGCGCCGTAGAGCAACTTTAAGCGCATCAGTATCCCCATCCAAGTGGGTTTGGCAACGGCGAGTATTGCGCCAAATTTGACCTCCTGCGATCGCACTCAATCCCGTCGCCACAACAACACCCACCGCATCGCCTTGCATCAGTTCCACCATTCCCCCTAACAATCCCGCAATTACGACGCCTTGATATAAATCTGGCTTAAACCATTTGATATTAATCAACCAGCTTACAGTGCTTAGGAGCAGCATATCCCGTTGCGGTCTGGGTAAGCGACGCCATAGATCAAAATTAATATAAATTGGACGATCTCTCAACCAAGGCATCGGCAAAGGAGTTTCAATCACCGCCGTCTGTTGCGGTTTACTGATAATTTTCGTCAGCATTCGCCCAGAGGCGGGCATTATATCACGCAAACGGCGAATTTCAGGCTCTGGATTCATCAGACGAGGGACTCGGACTTAGAGGATAAAGGGTATTCAAAACACTTATTGTCCAAACTATCTCATGATTGACTCAAAACTCAAAACGTCTGGGTAGGGGAAACCCCTAAAATAGGCACAGGAGATTGTCAAAACAAGACTCTCACCTCAAGCTACAACCGAGCGATAAACTATGGACGCTTTTACCCCATTTCCGCCGCAATGGACAAAATCAGCAACTCATGCCTTAGAGTTCTGCTGTCCCTCCTGTCATGCTTCTTGCATGGAAGCCCAACGGGTTTGGATTAATCGACAATCACCAGTCCTGACTGAAGATTATCGCAAGAAGTGGCAAGAATTCTATCAATGCCAGTGTGGTAAAGTGTGGTGGGCTTGGAGTAGCGATCGCCCTCCCTCGGAATTAACTAACCGCGATCAACCCCCAGATTTGTAAGTTGCATACAGTGACATCCTCCCACACCAAATTGAAAATTATGGTGTGGGCTTCCCCAAATCACTTTGAGGATTTCCTGGTTATTCCCCTTGGGGATTGCGCCACTTGGATGGTTTTGAGTTACCTCAACCCCCGGTAGTTCGGCTGCAC
>NZ_JAVKEW010000223.1:0-13850 GCF_040226375.1 Coleofasciculus sp. G2-EDA-02
CTTGTCTATTGCAAAAATAGCGCGATCGCGCTATTTTTGCAAGTGCTACATGGGTACGATTTTTGAGGGCTTGAGCGCTCAAACCATTACGGTATAAGGCTTTAGCCTGGGCGCAGTACATCTGTATGGGGGGAACTTCAGATTAAACTATCCAGTTTATCTTCTAGTTCCTTCAGCGTCGCCCCCGTAAATCGTTCCGAAAAACTACCATTTAAACCATCAATCTCATCAAGTTTGGGTTCTAAACTCGGCAATACGTCCCTAATTAAATGATAAAGTTTTAATAATTCCCCTTGACGCTCTGCCAGTTTTCCTTTCTTATATTTCAGAATCCGATTTAACCCAAACAAATGCACGATCGCGGGATGGGGAAACACCTCGATTTGATAGCGCCCCAGGGTTTTGGGCGTTATCTGTGGGGCGTGAATAAACCCCCGTGCTTCCAAACTTAAACCAAACTCTATCGTGCGTTGGGCAAAAGGGCGTTGGCGATTTGCCGGATAACAACCCGCGTGGTAACGGTGAAAATACCGATGGCTAAGTTTATCGGGGAGGCGCATTCCAGTGGCGTTGGGAATGAGCGTGGGAGCGTCTACGGCGATGATGGCGGGTTCAGTGGCGGCTGTCCAATCATTAATCCAATTGAGAATATCTGCTGTGGCTTGTTTGCGGTTTAATTCTAATAGCTGAAGCTGTCCATCTGACCAATTGAGGCAACATAAACCACTCGCGCCCGAAGTCCAACCGAGGTCAATTCCGATAAATTTCATCTGATGCTATCCGACAAGGTAAATTATAGTTGTATCCGTTTAAATAATCCCATAATGTACGATCGCAGTTCCTACGAACTCAGGGCATCCTATAACCAATGGATGAACCAAAAGCTGTATGCTATTTGCGCTCAAATCCCCGATGATAAACGAAAAGAAAACCTCGGTGCGTTCTTTAAATCCATCCACGGGACATTAAACCATTTACTCTATGGCGATTTAGTCTGGATGGGACGTTTTACGGGTAATCCTCTAACCGGAAACAAAATGGGACAGATTTTATATGATGATTTTGACCAACTGCGCCGAGAACGAGAAAGACTCGATCAGGAAATTATCGACTGGACAAAAACGCTGTCTGAATACTGGTTAAATCAAGCTTTTGAATATAGGAGTAATATTGATAGAAAAACTCGCATTTTACCCACCTGGGTTTTAGTCACTCATCTGTTTAATCATCAAACCCATCACCGGGGGCAATTAACAACACTTTTGAATCAGTTAGGATACGATCCAGGGGTGACTGATTTGCCCTGGTTACCGATTTTGTATGATCAAGAGGGATAAAAGAGTTTTTCCCAATCAGGACTTACGCAATTTGAGGATTCAAACCCTATCCATACTGGTAGGGTGGGCAATGCCCACCCTACTAAATATATTGCCAGACGATCGCGCCTTAATTCCCTGTACAGTATCAGAGATAGCGCAAACGTCTCCCTATGCTCAATTCCCTTTTCTCATTCAAAACCAATCAACCTTCCTACCGCCCCAGGTTTAACCCCAAACAACTGCTGCTGCTGTTGCTGCTGTTATTTGAAGCGCAATTCCTCACCCAGCCAACC
The DNA here is from genome assembly GCF_040226375.1 of Coleofasciculus sp. G2-EDA-02. NCBI lineage: Bacteria > Bacillati > Cyanobacteriota > Cyanophyceae > Coleofasciculales > Coleofasciculaceae > Coleofasciculus > Coleofasciculus sp. G2-EDA-02. The sequence continues at coordinate 1,613 of NZ_JAVKEW010000223.1, forward strand.
CCAGTCACGGCTCAAACGGATGCACCTGCAACGGTTGAACCCTCCCCAGATAAGACACCAACCCTTTGTCCCGCCGATCTCAAAGCCTCCATCGACGTGATCGCAAATCGTCCAGAATTTAATTATGCCCGTTGGGGTATCCTGATCCAACCCCTATCCTCAGCCACACCCCTATACAGTCATGAACGCGATCGCTATTTTATCCCCGCTTCCAATGTCAAATTATTCACCACAGCCGCCGCTTTATCCCAACTCGGTGCTGATTTTCGCATTCGCACCTCTGTTTATGGCACCCCTTCAAATGGAACGATCACCCAATTACGAGTCATTGGGCGAGGTGATCCCAGTTTAGGTACTGATCAGTTAAAAAACTTAGCCCAACAGCTTCAGCGTCAGGGAATTCGGCGCGTGGATCAACTAATTGTCGAAGATCGTTATTTTAGTGAACCCACGGTTAACCCAACCTGGGAATGGTCAGATATTCAATTTTATTACGGGACTGCCGTCAATAGTTTAATTCTCAATGAAAATGCCGCATTACTAACTCTATCTCCCCAAAAAATAGGACAACCTTTGAACGTTACTTGGGCTGATACCATTGCCCAAAACCAATGGCAGATCGAAAATCAAACCCTTACTGCTGAAGCCGAATCACCGGAATCCGTTAACATTTCTGGGGTGCTGGGTAAACCTGTATTGCGAATTCGGGGTCAACTCGCAGCGGATGCAGGAATTTGGTTAACGGCGGTGGCAATTCCTGATCCGGCTGACTATTTTCTGGAGCATTTCCGTCTGGCGCTAGCGGATGCAGGAATTCAGGTGGAACAAGCCTATGTTACGGCTGATTCTAATTCCCAGGAGGACCCTGAATTAGCGGCGGTGGAATCTCCTCCCCTGAGTGAATTGATCACCGAAACCAATCAAAACAGTAATAATCTGTATGCGGAAGCCTTATTGCGATCGCTAGGTGTGACTGAAAAAGAGGCGAGTGAGTCAACAGCTACGGCTGGACGGCAACAGGTCGGAGATATTTTAACAGAATTAGGGGTTGAACCGGAATCCTATGTCCTTGCCGATGGTTCCGGATTGTCTCGCCACAATCTAGTTAGTCCCACGGCTATAGTACAAATCTTACAGGCGATCGCACGAACTCCGATGGCACAATCCTATCGAAACTCCTTAGCGGTGGCTGGGATAGAAGGAACACTACGACAGCGTTTTCAGAATACCCCAGCTCAAGGTCGAGTTTATGCCAAAACCGGAACCATGACTGGCGTGTCAGCGCTTTCTGGCTATGTGGATGTTCCCGATTATCAACCGTTGGTGTTTAGTATTATGGTGAATCAATCCAATCAATCGGTGAGTACTATCCGTCAAGCCATTGATGACATCGTGGTGTTGTTGACGCGGTTACGTTCTTGTTAAGTTTATCATGACGGGGCTGACAGCAGGTTATAAAATAGTGCAAGTACAGTTATCGGCAAAACCCACCCCACTTGAATGCAAATGGGGGGGGAAACCTTCGACAACCCTGTCCTAATAACCCGCCTCTTCCTCGTATTCTGGGGTTTTAGTCTTTTCAGGAATGTTAAGGGGCGGTGCTTGATAGGGTTCGCGCTCTACATTATCGTCCCAAGCATCACCTTCTACCTCATAATCCGCGTACTCATCTTTAGAGTTTTGGTCATAAGGTTCAGATTCGGCATAAATGGGTTCTTCATACCGACGCGCTGATTGAGAAGAATCTTCCCATTCATCCCCCCAATTATCTTCTTCCAGTTGGGCTTCGGCATAGATTGGCTCTGCCCGTTGTTGGCGTATCGGCTCAGGCTCTGGCTCTTGCCAATCCTCATCCCACCGTTCCTCGACGGGTGTAGCCGTCTGGATGGGTTGAGCAATCGGAGTGCGAACAGGTATTCCTGTCCCCAATTGATTTTCAGGTCGAGTGGTGGGCGCATAGTAGCCTTCCTCTTCTTCCCGTTCCCAAGGAGGATTGCCAATACCCATACGCTCTAGAATACCAACGGTTAGCTGAATCAACCGTTCTTGAGCGCCTTCAAAAACGATTAAGCGGTCCGGACCACTGCTGACGATTTCCTCAATCGGTAATTCATAAGTACTAATCACCTGATCAGGGATTTGGGGTAATCCCAACGAAGCAATAATCAGAGACGCCACCTTGCCATCTTCTACGCTAAACTTGAACCCTCGAACCCGACCTAAGAGTTCACCGGTTTCGGTAATCACTTCGCTGTTGATCAGCGTACTGTAAGCGTCAACATCAACATCCTCAATCACATCCTCATCCTCAACCAGGATGACATCGCCCACTTGTTGAATGCTGCTGAGGAGCATATACTGCGGCATTCCAGCCAGCGAGAGCAGGTTGTCTCGTAACCCTAATGCCACAACTTCGCGTCGATCAATATCTACTAGCAGCTCCTTAACGACACCTAGGCGCTTACCGTTACTGCGAGTAATCACCTGAGTGTTTAAAAAATCGGAGCGCTGACGAATTAGTTCAGTTGTCATTATGTCTTGCAATCCTGAATCTCAACTCCTGCTGGAATGGTTATCAATAGTATCAAGGCTAATAATCACATATAATCTACATCAGTCCCGTTTGGCAGACCCTAATTTCAATCCTAGGACTTGAGTATACGCTCCTCTTGCTTGGGTAACACCAATGGTGCGCTCGGCAGATTCAATCATAGGTCGGCGCAAACTAACAACGATAAATTGGGCAAGTTTAGCCTGTTGTTTGATCATTCTAGCTAATCGCTCGACATTTGCCCCATCGAGAAACATATCAACTTCGTCAAAGGCATAGAAGGGAGATGGTCGATACCGTTGCAGGGCGAAAATAAAACTCAGAGCGGTGAGAGATTTTTCGCCGCCGGACATCGACGCCAATCGTTGCACCGGCTTGCCCTTGGGGTGAGCCACCAAGTTAAGTCCGCCGTTAAAGGGATCATCTGCGTCATCCAGTTGCAGATGCCCGTCACCCTCGGAGAGTTCGGCAAAAATTGTTTGGAAGTTTTGATTAATCGCATCAAAGGCTTCTTTGAATGCTCTCAATCGTAGGGTGGTAAAGTTTTCAACTCGCAGCAATAGCTCAGTTCGCTCCGCTTCTAGAGTTGCCAGTTTTTCAGACAGTTCCTGGAAACGGGCTTGGGTGCGATCGTACTCCTCCAAGGCTAGCATATTCACGGGTTCCATTGCCTCAAGTTGTTTTTGACCGTTACGGATATCCCGTTGCAGTGTCTCAAGTTGAGCAGTGAGTTGGGAAATTGTATAGGGGCTGTTTTCACTATTATCGTTTCCGTGACTCCTAGATGTAACTAAACCCGCCCCGTCTGAATGTGGATTAACTCCCTCATATTCCAGACGTTCCACTGTCACGTCTCTACTAGCTCCTTCATCTGTCTCATCCTCGGCTACCTGCTCCTGATTTCCTTTCCCTACCATCAGGGGAACTTCAGGCAAAGGGTTGGGTAATTCAGCCTGTTGAATGTCGAGTTGAGTTTGCAGGGTAGCCAGTTTTTCCTGCCTTGTCACCTGGGTTTCCTGGAGTTTTTGCCGTTGCCAAGACAGCTTTTGCTGGTTTAGGTGCTGGTTTCTGAGTATAGCCTCTGTGCGATCGCGTTCTTGTTTGGCTTCCCCTAAACGCTCCTCTAGCTGGGTTAATCGGGCTTGGGTTTGAGTGATTTGAACCTCAATTGCCTCCAGGTGACGATTAATATCGGTTTGCTGTTCTTGGATTGATTGCTGTTGGGTTTGATATTCAGCAATCCGTTGATAACTTGTCGCCAGCTTCTCGTTCGTGCGCTGATGCTGATTCTCTAAGGCTTGGAGCTGTTTTTCCGCCTCTCGCAGTGCCTGTTCGCGATCGCCTAATACCGCTTCCTGGGTTTTAATTTGACTCTGAATCTGTTGCCATTCCTGGGGGGTTTGCTCGGCTTCGAGTTGAGCCAGTTGTTGGCGTAAGGCTTGCAGTTGGCTTTCTTGGGCGGGTAGTTCCTGATTTAACTGGTGCAAACGTTCAGCCGCCGTCTGTCGTTCCGGGGTATTTTTTGCCAGGAGCGATCGCACTTGAACTTGTTGCTCCGTCAGCGTCTGAATTTCTTTGCGGGATTGCTCTAGACGTAACTGCGTCTGAGATCGGGTTTCCCTGGCTTCTGTCAAGGTTTGAGCCAGATTTTTCGCCGTTGCTGATTCCCGTTCTAGCCATTCATCCGTGCGCTTTAACATGGCTTCAATATCCTGGAGACGATCCCTCAACGCCATCATCTGTGCCGAGTCACTGGTATCACTCGTACCAAAACGTAATCCAGAACGGTAGCTACTGCTCCCCCCAGTCATCGCCCCACTACTTTCCAGGAGTTCTCCATCTAACGTGACAATCCGGCATTGACCCAAATAGGGACGCGCTTTACTCAGGGTTTCAAAAACCACAGTCGAGCCAAACACATAAGCAAAAATCGTTTGGTATCGAGGCTCACAATCGATTAAATGCACCGCATAGTCAATAAACCCTTGAGCATGGCGCAGTGCCACAAGTGGGGAAAATCGGGGCGGCTGAATTTTATTTAAGGGTAAGAATGTAGCACGACCGGCGCGTTTTTGTTTGAGCAGTTCGATTCCTACCGCCGCCACCCCATCATCTTCGACTACGACATGACCCAAACGTCCACCAGCCGCTGTTTCCAGGGCAAGCTGGTAATCGGGTTCTACGCGACCAAGTTGGGCAACCAAGCCATGAACGCCGGGGATATCGGCTTGGAGGATAATTTTAGTGGCATAGGTGCCTTGAGCTTCTTGCTGTGCTTGTGCTTGGGCTTCTAGCTTATCCAGTTGACGCTGTTTGTCCCGTTGTTCTGACAGGAGGCGGGTTTGGGTTTGCCTTTGAGTTTGCAGATCCTGTTCGGTAGCAGCTAGGGTGTGGGCAAGGGTTTGAATCTGTTGCGATACGGCGTTCAATTGCCCTTCTAATTCTGCCCCTTGTGTTTGAAGGCTGGCAAGTTCGGGGGCGATGCGTTCTAATAACTGGGTTTGTTCATCAATTTGGCGGCTGAGTTGATTATGACGTTCTTGGAGTTGGGCTTGTTCGGTGCGCTGGGGATTCAGGGTTTGCAGCAGGGTTTCAATTTGGCGGGTGAGGGTGTTTTGTTGCTGTACCCAAGCTTCTGAAGCTGACGCGATCGCATCCGCTTGTTCTCGGCTGGCGTTCAGGGCGGTTTGAGCCGCATCCCGTTCTTGGCGGCGTGAGGCGATAATTTGGGTGTCTAGATGGTGTCGTTCAGCCTGAAGCTGTTGCAGGCTTTGTTCCTGTTGCTGAATCTCAGTCTCAGTGGTTTGTTGATGCGCCTCTGTATCCGCCCGTTGTTGAATCAGTTCTTGTTGACGCCGTTGTAACTGGCGGCGTTCGGCGTCAAGGCTTGCTAGGGTAGCGGATACCGCGACTTGTTCCTCTTCGCCTAAGGCTTTCACACGGGCGTTGAGGGTTTCAAGTTGAGTGGTTCCTTGGACAATTTCGGTTTCTAGGGTGGTGAGTTGGTAAGTAAACTGGCGTTCGTCTTGTTCTGCTTTCTCAATCAGAGTCTTCAGGTGAGCCACCTGTATTGTCAGCAATCGCCATTTGAGAACGACTTCCCACTGTTGTTTTTCCTGAAGTTGAGCCCGCAGCTTTTTGTATTTCTGTGCCTTAATCCGATCCGCCGCTAAGCGATCGCGTTGGGTGATCAGTTCTTTTTCAATAATCCGACAGCGATCAACCCGTTCTTTAACTTCATTCAGGGTATCTTTCGTCTGGGTAATTTTGCGGTCAAATGCGGCGACTCCGGCTAATTCATCAATAATCTGCCGTCGTTCTCGCGAATTCATGGAGATAATCCCAGTGACATCCCCTTGCAAAACCACATTGTAGCCTTCGGGATAAACTCGCAGGCGGTTGAGCATCTCGTGCAGTTGAGTCAGCGTGCAGGGTTCACCGTTGATATAGTAGGTTGAGGTGTAGGTGTTTTGCTTGGTCACTCGTAGCCGCCGTGTCACGCTCCATTCTGTTGATTGAGGAGTTGGGGGTTGGGAGTTGGGATTGTCTTCCTCATCTGATTCTTCAGATTCCTCTGTTTCTTGTGCTTCCTCATCTGCTTCTGATTTTAAGTTTTCCGCCATCTGTTGTGCAACTAGAAAATCGGGTGCGTCAGATAGGTCAAATGTAACCGTAACCCTGGCTTCAACCGTACTCCGCCGCTCTTTATTATGGTTAACCAAATCAGGAAGACGTTCAGCCCGCATTCCCTTGGAACTGGATAGCCCTAGACAAAAGAGGAGGGCATCGAGGATATTGGATTTTCCTGACCCATTGGGTCCTGAAACCACAGTAAATCCAGGCAGCATCGGAATTTGAGTCGTGCCGCCAAAGGATTTAAAGTTAGTGAGTTCTAGGCGCTTGACATGCACCATAGGCGTGGGTCAGTTCAGGTTCGTTGTGTGGTACGAGTGTATCAAAAGAATAATGTTGATCAGGTTAGCACGAGCATACCCGTTAAGATTTTAGATTTTAGCTAATCCGGCGATAGGTTCCCCACTTCCTACTGCTGCGAAGACGGGGTAGGAATCGTGTCTTGTGAACAAACGTGTGAGTTTTGTATAATTCAAAATCGGTAAACAAAGTAATATAATCAAGATAAAAAGGGAATATAAATTGAATCGAACAAAAACACATTCAGTTCATATTGCTAATATAGAATAGTTAAAAAAATTAATGTGCAGGGCTTAATGATTACTTAACCCTGACAGACCGGTTGAAATCGTGGTAGTCTCATCGCTGTGTGGTTAATGTTGGATCAGCTTTAATTTCTGCTTCCTCATCTCCCCCATCTCCTCATCCCCCTTGGTTTCTCTATCCTTGCCGTATTGGGAAGATACCATAATACAGGGTGAGCCAATTTCCATCGACTTGTGATCCAAAACACTCTCAAGGCAGATCTGAGTCTCACAGAGGGCGTACTCTGGGTCAAAATACTAATGTGACTGTCTTGTAAGCAACACAGGAGGGCGATCACTTCTATCTCAGGATAGAAATGATGAAATTAACACAGCAGACTCTATCAAAACAGTCAGTGCAACAAGAGGGGAGTTGTTATGCAAACATTAAAACAGGGGTTAGAGGAGTGCCATCTGATGGAAAAGTTGGCAGATCAACTCGAACAAGAGTGGCAAAAGCGTTTATCGAATGACTATCCAGACTATAGCCCCGATATCCGAACCAGCATTGTCCAGTGGTTACTGGGAGAAAACAGGGAACAGTTAAACCACCATACCCCAGACAAACTCAAGATTGTCAGCCAAGCGATGGAGTATCGCTATCGGATTTTACGACAGCGCTATTTGGGGGTAACTCCAGAGCAAGCCTATCGCAATTTAACGGGTCGGTTAGCGGGTTTAGTCACGTTACGCAATAAAATCCGGACGTGGGTGTCTTTGAGTCGCGATCGCCAACGCGCTGTGGTGGATGTCTTGCAAGAAGTGATTCAGGAATTATTAAACAGCGATCGCTATATCCAAGGACAAATTGCTTGGATTGCTCAATGTAGTGAAGACATTCATTTACGCGACGCCCTCTTACTAACTACCCTTGAGGAATATTGTTTACGCCCGATCCGCAATCAGCCTTTGGTCGTCTATCGATTTGTCAATTTCCTCAAGCGATCAGGACGGGGTGGGATGACTCATCTACCCGGCAGGGAAAATGTGCGATTTGTCTCAGAGTCGATCACCTCCGATGACACCGATACTCCGGTGAGCTTGTTAGATAATCAAGCGATCGCGGATTATCAAGAGACTCAAGTTTGGCAAGAGCAACAAGTGCTGCGTCTATCAGTACGTCGAGAATTTGAAGCCTACCTCGACCAAAACGTTGGCGCCCAAGCCGCCCAATGGTTACAACTTTATCTGCAAGGGAAATCTCAAGAGGAGATCGCGAAAACCTTAGACTTGCCCATCCAAAAGGTTTATCGCTTGCGAGAAAAAATCAGTTACCATGCGATTCGGGTTTTTTCTATTAAAGTTAAGCCTGAATTAGTCGCCAGTTGGTTAGAAGTGTCCTTAAAAGACCATAATTTAGGGCTAACCCCCCTACAGTGGCAAGACTATTGGCAAAGTCTAACCGATAAGCAGCGCCAGTTAATTCAACAATTGAGAGCCGGCAAAACGTTAGATGTCATTGCCAAGGATCTAAATTGGAAGTATAACCAGGCACTTGGCGAATGGAGTAAGCTCTACTTAGCGGCTCAAGACCTACGCAGCTCTTCTTAAGCAGAACGTTGATCTTTTGCCAATTCTGTGTATTCCCTAACCAAAGTCAGTAACAATTGAAGTAGGGTTAACAGCTAACCTTTTTGCCAATCCCAAACCGGACAGTCTATATTATCTGACTCCTGGGGCATCGGAACCGATTGATACTCAGGCTGGAGAAATTATTATGTTACCCTCACCACAGGACCCAGAACGAGCGGACACTCCTGTTCAGTCACCATCATCCTCTCAAGCGTCGGAACTCTCTGGCGTGAGTAGTGAGCAAATGTTTCGGCTGATTGATAGTATTCTGCCTTTTGAAGCCTGTCTATTTCATCAATTCTTGCCCCTGTCTCTCGAAGGTAAGTACCTCAAACTGGGTATGGTCGATCTCCACGACTCTACTGCCCTCGATTATGTACGTCGCATCTTGGCGTTTATGAACTGTTCCCTGAAAGTCGAACAGATTACCGCCAGCACTCATAAAACTATGCTGTCTGCCTATTTAAACAAAGATCATCAAGGCACGGCATCGAAAAGGCAACGCTCTAGACGCCAACAGCCGATTGCGCGATCGGAACAGTCAACACTAATTATTGATGATGTCAGCTTAGCTGAAGATGAGGTGAATCAGCCTGAGCCGTCAACCCCTTCTCCTCCGGCTGCTGATCACAAAAGCAAATCTACGCCTGTAGGGTCTAAACCGCAACCGAGTGATCCTGCTCGTCTAACTAAGGATCAGACAACCAATAATCAGCCGCCAGCAGCATCTCAACCTCCACCCAGCCATGATCCGAGTCGAACTGAAACTGAGGCGGTGCAGCCTGAGGCGTCAAAAGCGGCGGCGAAGACCAATCATCCTCCGGCTAAAGCTTCTCAACCGACATTGATTATAGATGATATCCGCCAACTCCAGGAAGAATTGAACCAATCCTATGGCTTCCCCCGCCAAGAGGATAGGCAGCCATCGGCAGTAACACCCCAACCGACTTCACAATCGCCGTCTGATCAATCCCCGGTAAAACCGCCCCCTGATTCCAGCAAGAAGGTATTGGCTGAGACGGCGCTGACTCCAGTTTACAAAAGGTCACTGCCGACTAAGGCTTTGATACCCTTAGAGGTGAAGCCCCTGTATTTATCTCGTCCGATCGCGTTTTTGGCAACCTTAGCCCCCCATCAAATCGTGGAAGAGTTGTTAGGTCGCCTGTTGCAGGGGGGAATGGGTCGGCTGTATTTCCAGCGACTATCTGAGCGCGGTCGCATTGTTTTGCGCCAAGATAACTCTTCCCAGTCTGTCTTGGACAAATTAAGCCTGTCCGTTTTTGAAGATATCATTGTTGAACTTAAGCACCTGGTTAACCTGCCTTTGCAGCCGATTACCCAGCCCAAACAGATAGAAAGTGAGCGATTCTATCAGCAAGAATCTCTTCTATTGTGTTTGCGAGTCGTACCCGGTACTCACGGGGAAGAGGCAACGCTACAACTCCTGCGCGGAGCCGCTTTGACGTTCTATCAACAACAAAAGGTGGAACGATTGGGTCAGGATGCGATCAAACTCGCTGGACAACTGCAACATAAGTTAAATGATATCCGCGATCGCTCTTATCGCTACTCCCTTCCTCCCATGGAGACACTCAAAACCCTTAACCAACTCTTACACCATCTCGACAAGCAACTCAACACCCTGACTCACAATCCCAGGGATCAGTAGGACAACTGAAGTTTGAGTTTTAAATGTTCGCCTCGTTCCACCGGAACCTCTGGAACAAGCTCCCCCGCTCACTTTGTAACGGGGGATGAAGAATTATTACAAAAAATAGATGACATTTTTTATCAATTAGAGTTACGGTTAGAGGGAGACATAGGAGTAATTTCATGGGTAAATCACATAAAAAAACACAAGTCACCCCCTTTCTGCTAGAGGGACAATTTGTCAAGTTTCTGGGTAAGGCAGACAAAACACCCAAGCTGCTATGGGTAAATACACAAGCAGGTGAACGGTATATTAAGCTGGCTAAACTCCTACGGGATTCTCTCCCCCAAATCCTTAAATCCGGAGATCAGATTGAAGTGTCTGGGAAACAGAAATACAAACCGAAAACTGGGGAACTGGAACTCAAAGCCAAAACGGTGACATTGAAGACACCGAAAGAGTCCCAGGAATATGAGAAACTTTTGCAACCGTCTCCGCAGAAAACCAAAGCCAGCATCATGCTGTGTAAAAAATCATCCTGTCGCAAGCGCGGTGCAGCACAAGTCCATCAAGCGATGAATGAAACCTTGCGCGATCGCAACCTTGATGAGCAAGTAGCGATTAAAGACACAGGCTGTATGAAACAGTGTAAAAAAGGTCCTTGTATGGTATTAATGCCAGACAAAGCCCGGTACAATGAGGTAGCTCCCGAAGACGTACCGACGTTGGTGGACAAGCACTTTGGCAGTAAACTAGAGCCAGAGGCAAGTGTATCCCAACGCTCTACCGTTAACTGTGGAGGCTGACACTGGAGAATTGGGGGTCAACAATTCAACAAAAACGATTTAGTGCTCCGATTCCCCTTGCTTTCTTAGTGTTGTTGCCAGATAAACAAGGTGCATAATGAGAAATCTACCGCCACCCGATTCGGACTCCTCTCCACTGGGTTTGGAGGAATGGATTGGTATAATTATCGCCGTTACCACTATCGGTGCGATTTTGATTGGAGTATTGAGTCAACGGCAAAAGGGATTCAACCTGAAGCAGTGGGTTGGCTCAACCACCTCTGAACCAAGGATAGAAGAACCAGTTGCGCCAAAACTGACACCTCCGACACTTGATCCGACTCCGACTCGCCAAACCCCCAGCCGCATTCAAATAGTCCCAGCCTCCCCTTCACCCTCTCCAGCCGTAACCGCCTCCCCCTCATCCCCAGACGAGGCGTTTCCAGAAAAAGCTAGAGCCGTTCCCCTCGCTCCTATTGTCTCAGCCCCAAGGACAGAAACACCCACACCAACGCCCACTGAAACGCCTGTTGAACCAGTGAACTTTGCCGATGTTCCCGACGACTATTGGGCAAGTCCTTATATTACCGCTCTGGTGCGGCGGGATATTATGAGCGGCTTTCCAGAGAGTAACACCTTTAAACCTAATAGTTCGATCACTCGGGCAGAATTTGCGGCGTTGCTGAAAAAGGCTTTTGAGCAACAACCGACATTAGCGACACCCAACTTTAAAGACGTATCCTCAGACTTTTGGGCGTGGTCCGCGATTCAGGAAGCCAGCAAAACCAACTTTTTGCGTGGCTATCCCAATAATACCTTTCAACCTAAGCAACCGATTCCTAAGGTGCAAGTCTTAGTTGCACTGGCGAGTGGATTGGGGTTAGAAGAAACTCAACCCTCTCAGGAAGTATTACAAACTTATCAGGATTCTGCTCAGATTCCGGAGTACGCTCGCGAAAAAGTCAGTGCGGCGACAGAAGCGGGTATTGTGGTGAATTACCCTAATCTTGAGTCTCTTAATCCGAACCAAGATGCAACTCGTGCTGAGGTAGCGGCGATGGTTTATCAGGCGTTAGTAGAAGCTGAGAAAGCAGAAGCCATCAAGTCGGAGTATGTGGTCAATCCTTAATTTAGGATACTAGATAGGCCTCCGTTAATTTGCAGATAGCCGCCAGTTAGGTGGTTTTAGCCTGTGGACTGGGAAGGTGACGACAACTCCAGAATAAAGCAGGAAGTAAGCAGCAAGCCTATTTATGAGTACCTCTGCCTAGATTTGCATAAGTATTATGTAACGGATAATACTACTGACATTCTATTGCTTAGAGCTATCCGCCTAACACTGGACAACCGTGGACAACACGATCATTCCATTGATGGATCGCCAGTCTCAGCAAACGCTACGTTATTGGGGTCATGGAATCTATGGGTGCTTGCCAGCTCATAGTTTAAAAGCCGTCTAGGT
>NZ_JAVKEW010000224.1:0-6114 GCF_040226375.1 Coleofasciculus sp. G2-EDA-02
CACGCCAAAAGACTGGCGCGTCACGTTTGCAAGTCTAACGACTTAGTAGCCTATGAAGACTTGAGGGTTGCCAATATGCTCAAAAATCACTGTCTGGCTAAGTCAATTGCTGATGCTAGCTGGTATCAGTTCAGACAGTGGTTAGAGCATTTCGCCGCCAAGTTTGGAAGATTAGCTATTGCTGTTCCACCTCAGTACACATCTGTTGAATGCAGCCAGTGCAAAGTGATTGTGAAAAAATCCCTCAGCACTAGAACCCACGTCTGTTCGTGTGGATTAATTTTGCAAAGAGATTGGAATGCGGCTATAAACATTTTGCTCAAGGCAAAATCTAGGGGAGGGCATCCCCAAAGTAACGCTGTAGGAGTTGGAACCTCTACGCTACTTGGCGCAAGCCTAGTAGAGCAAGTTCTGACGTTGAATACAGAATCCCACGCGCTCTATCGCCGTGGGAGTGTCAAATTCTCTGTCCAAAATAACAGCAGGATTTAAACCGGCTTTTCCGTTGAACCACCCTCTGTACGCTTGTGCCATTCGTCCTAAACCGTTGAGGACTTACTCCTTGTTGTTTTCCTCCACTGTACACAGATTAGGCATGGCAGAACTCAGTGTTATTCAGGAGTTTTACCACTTCACTTTAGCTTGAGTATTATTTTTTGTAAAAATAAAAATATCCGCGCCACGTTGATAGCGCTTAACCTTAAGCTTTGTAACAGAAGTTTCTTGACGGCTTGGTAAAGTTTAGCTAAATTACTATGACATTAAGCTCTAAACAAAACGAATGGAGTCCTGACACCCAAGAATGATTACATCATTTCCTGCCTTTTTTTAGGGCTAAAGGGAGCCGAGAGAAGTTTTAGCGAAACGTTACCTTATGGAAAACTTGAGGAGTTGATTATGACAGAACCTTTTATCGGTCAAATTGCCATGGTTGCTTTTGATATAGTTCCCGATGGTTGGTATCTTTGCGACGGTCAACTACGCAACGTAACAAGTGGCGTAAACGATGTTCTAGCGACAATTTTGGCAGGAAAGTACAATCAGCCTGGTGATCCAACACAAGGCGTTTTTCGCGTTCCTGATTTAAGAGGTCGTGTTCCTCTTGGGATTAACCCAATGCCAGGGAATAGCTCTCCTGCTTCTGGTGTAAGTACCTATACCTTGGGCGCAAAAGGAGGTTCAGAAGCGGTTGAGTTAACCGCAGCGAACCTACCAGAAATTCAACTGAAATTAAAAGCGACGAATGCTGACTCTAACGAAACGAGTCCGAGTGAATCTGCTCTTTTGTCGAAACCCAGAAGTAGCATCTATGCAACGGGAAGTACTAATTTTGTGGAAATGGACTGTATTTCTAGTATCGGGAGTAGCCAGAACAACGCCCACAATAATCTTCAACCTTACTTAGTGATTAACTTTATCATCGCCTACCAAGGAATCGATCCACGCATCTAGATTACACCTCATGGTATCCTAACCGTAGGGGCGCACGCGACGTGCGCCCATGCTCTTTGAGTGGGTTAACGCTGAGTTATTTTCTTGGTCAAGCTAGAACCACAACCCACCGCCCCCAGGACAAAGATACCTAAAATAGAACTTGGTTCAGGAACTTCTGTTTGAGGTTCTTCAAACGCTTCTCCAACTTCAATGTTGTCAATCGCAAAGCTATTAACCTGAAAACCAGGTTGTTCACTCAACTCCTCAGAAACAGGTGCCTCTAGCCCTTTAAACTCAACCCGACTCAAGTTACCCCACTGTTGATTAAACATTACCGTTTGAAAATCTTTTAGAGGTCCACGTCCATCCGTAATACCATCAAAGGAAATTATTTTTGTAATTGAACCGCCTCCGGCTAAAAAGCCGACAACCTCAACCGTTTGGGCTTGATCCTGGGGTTCTCCCCATTCGGCTAAGTCGAAGCTGACTAATGAAAATGGAGTTGCATCACCTTTAGACAGGATGACAGGATTGATAAACGACTCCAATGTTTTGTCGTCTACTAAATTCCGGATTATAAAATAGGTACTGTCATTGTGTGCCTCAAATACATTATTCGCTAAGGCATACTGCGTTTGTTCAGGTGGGAGCGTCGGCTTGAATAAGAAATCCTGTGATGTTATTGGTTTTGAGACATCTTCATTATGATTCGGTTCAATCGAATTATCTTCAAAATCAATAACAAGCGCTTGGGCAGCAGTGCTGCTTAATACCGCTATTAATGCAGCCAGAGCTGTCGTTAGTGATAATTTGCCAATGACCTTTGAATGAGCCATGATGAAATGCATATCCCAAAAATTTAAAACTGATTTGTGGAGATGCCTAGCCCTGATGGAAATCAAGAAGAATTGAATGTGCAGCAAGCTCTATCTAATTGGTTTTCTTTTTTGAGAGATTTTCTACCTTTAATCCCTGAGTTCCCTTAAGGTTTATAATCGCATCTTGCCCAGTTAAAAAACAAGTTTTATCGCGATTATTTACAGAAGAAATACAATAAATAGGACTTCAATAAAGCTTTGATAAACTTTGCTGCGGATTTAAAATTGGATGAAAAATTAGATAGATTATTCTACCGCAGCCATTAATTGTCTACGTTTTCCATCAATCTAATTTTTCCAAAAACCCTGTTTGAGTAAGACTTCTCGGACTCTGGCTCTGCGCTGAAACCGGAAGTATTACCACTTTTGTCAGAAAAGCTATCAATATTAGGGTCTGCTTTTCTTGAAGGTATATTTATCTCATGGAATTAAACACGGTGTAGACGTTGCTCAAGAGAAACAGAATGTTATACCAAGTTGCAGTCTAAGGTAGAATCTGTCATGCTGAGCAAAACCCTTCACGACCTTCGAGGGCAGGCTCCGTGAAACGGAGTGACGCGAAGCATCTGCCCAGATTCTTCGCTTCGCTCTCCAATGACATGATAGAACGCAACTTGGTATTAGCACCTTGGATAAGGGTATAATTTTACCTTCATCCTTTCGTCACCCCGTTCCGGAATTTTGGGCTAAAATTTTCGTTTTCAGAATAATTATAATTACTTATTTGACAAATTTATTTATATAAAGTAAAATATGATGTTGTTTTAACAACAAACGTTAAAAAGGAATTATCGCTGTTGCCATAGAGGAAAAGAAAATCGGTGAGTCTCAAAACTGGGTCACAGTTTCCACCGATGTATCTTTTAGCTGTTCCAAAGACTGCCAAACCTTTTGCAGCATAGACTCTAACCCCGTCTGAGTCACGGCGGAAATTTGGAAGACGGGTACATGAGTTAAGTGATTGAGTTCAGTCGCCAGAAGTTCTACCGCCTCTGAATCAATAGCATCTATCTTATTGAGTGCCAAAATTTGGGGGCGTTCTGACAATCCCCGTCCATAAGCCTGTAACTCGGCTTGAATGGTTTGATAATCGCCTATCGGATCATCAGCCGTAGCGTCAATCAGGTGCAGTAATAAGCGCGTGCGTTCGATATGGCGGAGAAAGTCATGCCCTAACCCCGTTCCCAGATGCGCCCCTTCTATTAATCCGGGAATATCGGCAAACACTGTTCCATCACCCGTAGGTTTCCGAACCACACCCAAATTCGGCACTAACGTGGTAAACGGATAATCGGCAATCTTGGGGCGTGCAGCAGAAAGGGCGGCAATGAGGGTAGACTTACCTGCATTGGGTAAACCAATAATTCCCACTTCTGCCAGTAATTTCAACTCCAAACGTAAGCGGCGATACTCTCCAGGGAGTCCGGGTAAGGCATAATCAGGAGCGCGATTGCGATTGCTCAAAAAATGCTTGTTCCCTAATCCTCCCTTACCCCCCTTGGCAACGCAAAAGGTTTGTCCAGGTTGGACTAAATCCCCTAGAACTTCCTCAGTATCCGCATCATAGATAACTGTACCGCAGGGAACGTGAATCGTGCGATCGCGCCCATTAGCACCCGTCCGATTATTCGGTCCCCCACGTCCACCATTGTCGGCTTGGAAGCGATGGGCATATTTGAAATCCAGCAAGGTTTGCAGGTGTTCAGCCGCCACCAAAATCACATCTCCCCCTCGTCCGCCATTCCCACCCGCAGGTCCCCCCGCCGGCACATATTTCTCCCGCCGGAAGGCGACAATACCATCGCCGCCCTTTCCAGCTTCTACTTCAATTTCCGCTTGATCAATAAATTGCATTATTTGTCATTAGTCATTGGTCATTTGTCAAACGTTTAATCTAGTCGGGGCGGGCGCGAGTTACATCTGGGTGAGGGAAGAAATGATAGTAGTGAAAAGAGCCCCTACAGACGAATAATGACACATCTCTACATTAAAAATATTTAGAGACATCTTCGCCCCGTTCATCTGCCAGATAGGATAATGCCCGGAAGCGCAAGCCGACTAACTGATCATAGAGGGGATTGAGCTTACACATTGCTGGAATGTGGGCGACTTTGCGACCAAATAGGTTGACATCCCGTTCAAACGGACATTGAGAGGGAATAATATTACACACGAATCGGGCAACTCGTGGGTCATGAACTTCCATCCCATCCAGCCATTTGCGTAAAGGGTGGAGAATATCCGAATGGGGATGGGGAGATGTTCCCGGTTGCTGGGCATCTTGGTGGGCAACATCCGTGGTATTCATACCCTCACCATCGTAAAGGGTATGCCGTAGGGCATTCAATGCCTCGATTTGCAGTCCTAGCGCTTCGCAGAACTCTTGCAGAACATTGTCTTCCGTAGCTGAGTAGATACCATCTGCCATCGCTACCATGACAGCCGTTCTGATAAAATTCTCGGCGGTATGCAAGTCATGACCTAACACCGCAGCCAGTTCTTCAGCAGAAATGGTTTGTTCAACCGACTGTGGGTCTTTATCCACCTCCAGGAGTTCATGAGTCAGTTGAGAAACGATCTCTTTTTCTTCGGGATCAAAGTGACCATCAGCCCAAGCCACGGTACACAACCCGCGCAGCCAAGCCGAAATTTGGTCTTCGGTGTAGGGAGATTGAGTGACAGCCGTCATAATTATCTAAATAAACTCGACGAACATGATGTAAGAGCGAACCTTGGCAGAGTCCTAACGAGTTGTAAGCTGGGAGACTAAACGACTAAGGTATAGCAACAACGGCATTACCCTACCAGGGTTGGAACTGTTTCCACTCTTAATCTTAACTACTGCGGAAGAGAAGTTCTGGTCACTATCGGCACAATCAGGCTGAGACGATTGGTAATTATTGAGCTCAAGGGGTTGCCGCTGTAGCCATAATACCTAGCTTTACCGATAATTGACTCCTACCAACTTTCAACGTATCGCGGGAGTCCCTACCCTCAACGAAGTAGGGTAGGGAGGGATAGCGGATTGCCGGAGGAACGGAGGCAATCAACCCTTCGACTTCGCTCAGGGTTAATCTTGAGGTGTTTCCTGGGATTTGATATAAGCCTTAACTCTCTCAATGGGAGCGCCACCAGTGGAAGCAACATAATAAGAGCCTGACCAAAATGCCGACTTAGTATAAGTTTTTGATAGTTCCACAGCAAAGTCTTTTCTGATGATTCGACTAGAGGCAGACTTCATGCTACCAATCAGAGATGATAGATTGTTGTCTGGATGAAAGTCTACCAATAGATGTACATGATCGGCTTCTCCTGAAAATTCGACTAGCCGACACTTTGTTTTAATACAGACATTGGCGATTACCTCATGTAATCGCTCTAACATTCCTGATGTAATAATCTTGCGCCTGTATTTAGTCACGAACACGACATGCAGTTGAACAGAAAATACAGAGTGAGAACCTTTCCTAGCTTTCACTTGACATAACCCCACCTGAATGTGCTAGATTAATCTTAACAGGAGGAAACAGCAATGCCAACAAGACGTGTAACTTTTCGGCTATACCCCAATAGAAAGCAAGAGCAGACATTGCGGTATCACCGTAAGTTGCACCAGGATTTGTACAACGCTGCTGTTTGTAATCGGTTCACTCAGTACCAAAAGTTTAACCATCGGGTTGACTACTTCGAGCAACAAAACTCTTTACCTGCCTTCAAGGAAGTTTGGGTAGAGTACAAAGAGTGTAATTGTATGACCTTGCAGGCTACGTTAAAGCGTGTTGATTACGCATTTAATCGGTGG
>NZ_JAVKEW010000225.1:0-7760 GCF_040226375.1 Coleofasciculus sp. G2-EDA-02
TGTTTTATGGACAGGCGCTTATTTTGTCGCTAGTTGTGGCGGTGTTACCATTGAACAGCTAAAAGTCTACGTTCAAAGCCAAGATTGTCCGGATTCATCCCATCGCTAAAAGCGAGGGTCTTCTCCGGACGCTAAGATAAACCTTGTCCCTTCTGGAATGAGATCACAGATATTCACCCCATTAACCCCTGTGCCACCATTTGACAAGAAATAGATCGTGTATTCAAGAATATCACCACTTTGCAAAACTCTATCTGGACTAATTCTGGGAACACCTAAAAGCCCTCCCCCAGGTAGCTGAGACCACCCACTAGCATTATCATCAGGATCATTGGGATCGTCTACAAAAGTATTAAAGTTAATTCCTTCTAGCACTTGTCCATCTCTGTTCACCTGAGTAATGCGCTTCACCAGAAGCAGGCGCGGTTCTCCGGCAAAAAACACTTCTGCACTAGCTCGATCATTCCCAGGATTTGGATCATCTTGATCTAAAGCACTAATCACCGCCGTGTTAATAACAGAACCAGGAATATCCCCAGTGGCGATAATCTCTAACGTAGCCTCGTTACCATTGGCTAGATTCCCCACTGACCAAATTCCGGTTCTGCTATTGTATGAACCTTGAGACGCGGTTGCCGATCTGAATGTTACCTCAGTTGGCAAGGGTTCCGTCACCACCACATCGGTAGCATCATTAGTATCGTTATTGGTCAGAGTAATAATATACGTTATATCGTCTCCCACATTTGCCCGGTTTTGGCGTGCTGTTTTACTCAAGCCGAGGTCAACCGATTGCAAGGGAATCGTAGCACTATCTTGGTCATCCTCACCAGCAATGCTATTTCCTGGTGTAGAATCTGGGTCAGGTCGATCTGAGGCTATCACTTGCGCTCGATTAACTACCGTTTCACTTGTGGTTAAGGTTGCCTCAATTTGCAACGTGGCGCTACTATCGTTATCAAGATTGCCCACTGTCCAGACGCCAGTTTGGTTATCATAGCTTCCCTGGCTGGCTGTTGCTGAAATAAAGCTCAATCCGGCGGGTAATGAGTCCCTAACTCGCACATCAGTCGTGGCTAGAGGTCCATCATTGGTGACGGTGATGGAGATGGTTACATTTTCCCCCGGTGCAGCACTAGCAGGGGCGACAGTCTTAGTTAGGCTCAAGTCGGCGGTTCGTTCGATCGGGGCTAATCTAATCACACTTTTTCGGTAAAAAAATCAGTCTTTCGATAGAGGACAACTATTCTGTCCTCACCTGCTCAAATCTTCTGGACGGTCAATATCATGGAGCATTGGCTCAAATGCGATGGCTAATCCCAAGTTATCGGCAATCTTTACAGTTTGTTGTCTGACTTGTGAGGTTCCCCAATTAATTCCCACAAAGAGTTCAGGAATTAACCGCCGCAAACCAATCAGATAATATCCCCCATCTTGGGCAGGTCCTAATACTAAATCGTGCGCTTCAAGACATTGAAATGCTTCAGACATTATTTGAGTGTCTAAATCGGGGCAATCTGTACCAATAATCACCACTCCAGTCATTCCCGCCGCAAATGATCTCTCAAATGCCGATGCCATTCGCTCGCCTAAATCTCCTTCACTTTGTTGACGGCAAATCACATCAGCACCTAACCACAATTCCATTAGCTGTTGATTCCCTCCAGCAAAATGAATTTCTACAGATACAGGATGAAACTCTTGCAGTTTTTTGGCTTTAGCCAGGGTATTTTCTGCCATCTGGCGTTGCAGGTTTGCCGCACCTTCCTCACCTAGAGCGGGAATCATACGTGTTTTGGTTTTTCCTGGTTCGGGATAGCGGGTGAAAATAATTAGAGATTCTTTTACAGTAGCTGGAGTCATTCGATTAAGGGATTAGGGCGGGTTTCGTTGTGCAGTTTGAGGTTGGTTAACTCATTTTAACCCTAAACCCGCCCCTACATCTTTGGCGTGCGATCGCGCCGGAAAATCCGGTGGGTTTTGTTGTCCGGTTTTCGGTTAATATATCAATCTGATATCGCGGCATAAAATCCCATGTAGGGGCGGGTTTAGGACGAAAATTAACAGAGAAATCAATAACGTTTCTACAAAACCCGCCCTTCCCCACCCTGTCACTGACTGAACTTAAACCTTGACCTTGGCACTCATGTCTAACATGCGCTGAATCGGTTGTAAAGCCGCAATCCGAATGTGTTCGGGTAACGTAATTTCTGGCTGACGCTGCTTCATCGCTAGATAGAGTTTTTCCAGCGTATTCAACCGCATGAACGGACATTCATTACAGTTACAATTATTAGTTGAAGGTGCTGGAATAAAACGCTTATGGGGCATTTCTTTTTGCATTTGGTGAATAATTCCCGGTTCTGTCACCACAATAAATTTTGAACGGGGACTGGTTTGCGAATACTTCAACAGCGCTGTTGTTGAGCCAATGTAGCTCGCGTGACGTAATACCGGAGGTTCGCATTCGGGATGAGCAATAACCTCGGCGTCGGGGTGTTCAATCTGTAGCTGTACAATTCTCTTTTCCGAGAAGGTTTCGTGAACAATACAACTCCCTTGCCACAGGAGCAAATCACGACCCGTCTGCTGCATCACATAACGCCCTAAATTCCGGTCTGGGGCAAAAATAATCGGTTGATCTGGGGGAATTTGCTGGACAATTTCGACGGCGTTGGAACTGGTGCAAATAATATCACTCATCGCCTTAATTTCGGCGGAGCAATTGATATAAGATATGACTAAATGGTCAGGGTGTTCTGCCTTAAATTGGGCAAACGCATCCGGGGGACAACTATCAGCGAGAGAGCAACCGGCGTTTAAGTCGGGTAGGAGAACGAGTTTGTCGGGATTGAGGATTTTGGCAGTTTCTGCCATGAAATGAACACCCGCAAAGACGATGACATCTGCATCTGTATTAGCTGCTTGGCGAGAAAGTCCTAAAGAATCGCCAATATAATCGGCAATATCCTGAATATCGGGGTCTTGGTAGTAGTGGGCAAGGATAACGGCGTTGAGTTCCTGCTTGAGGATGTCAATGGCGTTAAATAGGTCATCGGGAATTGACCCAAAGGGTTGGGTCGTTTGAGGCAGTACGGTTGTAAACAATGTTGTAAATTACCCGGAATATATACCTTCCAAATTAATTATAGTGATTTTTACCAAAAATAGCAGGGGTGATGTCATTCTTTCTTGACGAATTGGTCATCTGTCATTTGTCCGGGGATTGAGTTTTGGCAATTAACTGGGCAAACTCTTGTAACGTTTTCCCATATTGCTCCCCAGCCACCCAGAACAAATCATTATGACTAGCACCATCTACCCACAAGGAGAGTTTTGGTTCAGGGGCGGCGGCAAATAGGCGTTTTCCGTGGGAGAGGGGGATCGTTTCATCGGCAGCCGTCGTCAATTTGAGAATGTCAGGGGTGTCTGGGTAGCTAGAGGGGGAGGGTAGGAAAATCATCCGATCTGCGAAGAAGAAGACGTATAAGGCAAAGAAGACGTAGATAAAAATTAGCGATCGCACGAGTCGTTTCCAGGTAAACTCACCCAATAGCCGCCGTTTGAGGATTTCTTTATCCATCTGTTTATTATGTATTATGGCGCGATCGGAAGTTGTACACTTAGCTTTGCTGCTTTCTTGAGGAGATGAAATGGCTTTAGAGTATCCTGATGACTTAAAGTATCTAGACAGCCACGAGTATGTACGACTCGACGGGGAAATTGCCACTATCGGGATTAGTGCCTTTGCCATCGATCAGTTAGGTGATATTGTGTTCATCGAACTGCCCGATGTGAATAGTGCTTTGGAAAAAGGGGAAACCTTTGGCACGATTGAATCGGTGAAAGCCGTTGAGGATATGTATGCCCCGGTTACAGGAACGGTGATTGAACGCAACGATGCTGTCGTGGAATCTCCCGAAGTGATTGCTGAAGATCCTTATGGTGAAGGCTGGTTTCTGAAAGTGCGGGTTAATGATGCCGATGAATTAGAAGACGCTTTGTCGGCGTCTGAATATCAGGCTCAGGTTGAGGGAGAAGAGTAAGCGTTAGGGGATCACAGGGGCAGGGAGGGGTGCAGGGGTGCAGGGTGGTAGGGGCGGGTTTAACCGATAACGTTCTGGAGACATAGCCCTAACTTAACTAAACCCGCCCTTGTTGGGGTGTCGAGGGACAGGGGGAAGGAAAGAATCAAGGAGATTTGGACGCGACACCCAGCACGATCGCGAATGGTTTGTTAAAAAATAATAAGGAGTCGTCCTGACTCTAGTGGCTTGATCCACCCAAATCTTTGAATGAATCGGTTTGATATGACTAACTCAAATGTCTCAGTTAATCCAGACACAACCCTCAATGGCGTCTCTAATGATTCTCAGCCAACTGTTTCTGCGGCGGCGGATCATTTAGTATCAACCGATTCTTATGCTAGACGGCATATTGGTGTCAATGCTGAAGACGTAGGGCAAATGCTGGATATCTTGGGCTACTCTAGCTTGGATGAACTGATTGATGGCGCTGTCCCCTCAACCATTCGGCTAAATCATCCGCTCAACTTACCCCCTGCCCAAAGCGAAAAAGCTGCCCTTACCCAACTTCAGGACATTGCCTCAAAAAACCAGGTGTTTCGCTCATTCATCGGCATGGGGTATCACGACTGTATTACCCCACCGGTGATCCAGCGGAATATTCTGGAAAATCCAGGCTGGTATACAGCCTACACCCCCTATCAAGCCGAAATTGCCCAAGGGCGACTGGAGGCGTTGCTGAACTTTCAAACCCTAATTATTGATTTAACGGGTTTGGATATCGCCAATTCGTCGTTACTGGATGAAGGAACAGCGGCGGCGGAAGCCATGAGTATGAGTTATGGCTTGTGCACAACTAAAGCCAATGCCTTCTTTGTCTCTCAGGATTGCCATCCCCAAACGATTCAGGTGGTGCAAACCCGTGCCAAACCATTGGGAATTGAGATTATTGTCGGTGATCATCAGACATTTGAGTTTGAGTCGCCAATTTTTGGCGCATTACTGCAATATCCTGCCACTGATGGCACGATTTACGATTACCGGGAGTTTGTGAGTAAGGTACATGAGGCGGGCGGTTTAGTCACGGTTGCGGCTGATCCCTTGAGTCTAACCCTGCTGACACCTCCGGGTGAATTCGGTGCGGATATTGCCGTAGGAACGACTCAACGCTTTGGTGTACCCCTGGGATACGGTGGACCCCATGCGGCATATTTTGCCACCCGTGAGGCGTATAAACGGCAGGTTCCAGGGCGAATTGTCGGTGTGTCTAAGGATGCCCAAGGTAAACCCGCTTTGCGCCTTGCCCTACAAACCCGGGAACAGCATATCCGTCGGGATAAAGCCACGAGTAATATTTGTACCGCCCAAGTCTTGTTGGCGGTGATTGCCAGTATGTACGCGGTTTATCATGGACCAGAGGGACTTAAGCAAATTGCTCTGCGTGTCCATCGGTTAACGATGATATTGGCAGCCGGGTTAGAACGCTTGGGTTATAACATTAGTTCACAACCGTTCTTTGATACGGTGCGGGTGGAGTTAGATGCCCAGGAACTCGGCGATATACTCAAGGGGGCGCAAGCCAGGGGGATGAATCTGCGGGTGTTGGATGAAGCTGCGATCGCGATTACCCTGGATGAAGTGACAACGTTCCAAGATGTGGTGACTCTCCTGGATATTTTCGGATCAGTTGGCGTTGAGGGCATTGATTCGCTACCGTTTCCCGTTGACTCTCTGCTGAAACGAGACGTTGACAGCTTTGAACCTCCTTTTACCCGCACCCGTTCCTATCTTACTGACCCAGTTTTTCACCGTTATCATTCAGAAACCGAATTATTGCGCTATATCCATCGTCTCCAAGCTAAGGATTTATCTCTCACCACCTCAATGATTCCCTTGGGTTCTTGTACGATGAAACTCAATGGCACAGCCGAGATGATGCCGATTACTTGGGCGGAATTTAGCCAAATTCATCCCTTTGCCCCCTTATCTCAAACCCAGGGATATCAGATTTTATTCCAACAGCTTGAGGCGTGGTTGGCAGAAATTACCGGGTTTGCCGGGATTTCCTTACAACCCAATGCGGGGGCGCAAGGGGAATATGCGGGATTGCTGGTGATTCGCCAGTATCATGAACATCGGGGTGAGGGACATCGCCAGATTTGTTTGATTCCCCAATCTGCCCATGGGACGAATCCGGCGAGTGCAGTTATGGCAGGATTAAAGGTGGTAGCCGTTGCCTGTGATGACCAAGGGAATATCGATGTGGCGGATTTGAAGGCAAAGGCAGAAAAGCACAGCCAGAATTTAGCGGCGTTGATGGTGACGTATCCGTCTACTCATGGCGTTTTTGAGGAAGAAATCCGCGAAATTTGCGATACGATTCATGCTCATGGTGGACAAGTGTATCTGGATGGGGCGAATATGAATGCCCAAGTGGGATTGTGTCGTCCTGGGGACTATGGGGCAGATGTTTGCCATTTAAATTTACACAAAACTTTTTGTATTCCTCATGGTGGTGGGGGTCCGGGAATCGGACCGATTGGGGTACAGTCTCATTTAGTGCCGTTTTTGCCGGATGTGTCGTTTGTTAAAGGTTATGGATCGGTGACAAATCACGATTCCGTGGGCGTTGTGGCGTCAGCCCCCTGGGGAAGTGCGAGTATTTTACCGATTTCCTGGATGTATATCGCTTTGATGGGGGCAGATGGGTTAACCCAAGCGACGAAGGTGGCGATTTTGAATGCGAATTATATTGCCCATCGCTTAGCGCCTTATTATCCGATTTTGTATCAGGGGAAGTCGGGTTTAGTGGCGCATGAATGTATTTTAGATTTGCGGGGCTTGAAAAAGTCAGCCGGGATTGAGGTGGATGATATTGCCAAGCGGTTAATGGATTATGGGTTCCATGCGCCAACGGTTTCTTGGCCCGTAGCGGGGACAATGATGGTGGAACCGACGGAAAGTGAGTCAAAGGAGGAGTTGGATCGGTTCTGTGATGCGATGATTGGGATTCGCCAAGAGGTTGAGGCGATTGAGTCAGGGGAGGTTGATCGGGAGAATAATCTGCTGAAAAATGCTCCTCATCCGGCGGAGGTTTTAATTGCAGGGGAATGGAATCGCCCCTATTCTCGCGAACAAGCCGCTTATCCCGCACCATGGACAAGGGAACACAAGTTTTGGGCGGCGGTAGGGCGGATTGACAATGCCTTTGGCGATCGCCATCTAGTTTGTTCTTGTGTGGGTATGGAGGCGTATAACCAAGATTAAACCTATTTGGTTATTGTTTTTAGGGTTTGTCGGATTTTTCGGATTCGTCGGATTCGTCGGATTTGTCGGGTTTGTCGGATTCGTTGGATTTGTCGGATTTGTAGGGGCGAAGCATTCTTGCCCAAAACTTACTACGAAGCCCATAACTTTCTTCAAGAATGCTTCGCCCAGATCTCAACCGCCAAGTCACAAAACAATTACTATCCAAGGCAGAGGGTACAAGGTTGGTAGGGGCAGATTTGACTGACGTTTAGATCCCCCTCTTCCCTTCAAAAGGAAGAAGCTATTGGAATACCTGCCAATTGTGCAGCTAACTTGAGGAACTAGCGGGACTTAAACAAAAATCAACGCCAAATAAAGCCCAAACTGGCTTTATAAGCGACAAATACGTCTCTATTTTCGTTTAACCAAGCGATAAAAGCACTTGACATTGCTGTACGAAATGCTTCTAAAGCATCAGCAAAACTC
>NZ_JAVKEW010000226.1:0-3360 GCF_040226375.1 Coleofasciculus sp. G2-EDA-02
AACCTAGACGGCTTTTAAACTATGAGCTGGCAAGCACCCATAGATTCCATGACCCCAATAACGTAGCGTTTGCTGAGACTGGCTATCCATCAATGGAATGATCGTGTTGTCCACGGTTGTCCAGTGTTAGGCGGATAGCTATTTAGGAGAGCATGAACCCATTGACCCAATCGCAGGTCATATCCCTGGTGCAATTAATTACCCTTGGCAAGAGGTAACTAATGCTCAAGGCTATCTACACTCCCCCGATCAGCAAAAACAACGATGGAATGATGTCCAAGATAAACCGGAGATCATTGTCTATTGTGGGTCTGGAGTCACCGCCTGCGTGAATCTCTTATCCTTGGAATTAGCCGGAATGGCAAGGGGTAAGCTTTATGCTGGAAGTTGGAGCGACTGGTGTTCCTACTTAACAGAAACCTCTGGGTGAAGCTTCTTTGAACAGGAAACAGGGGTAGGTTGGGTCAACGCTTTCCAATGACATGTTAGAAGGCAACTTGGTCTGATCCTCACTTCCAGATGTAGCAGGCTAAGTCTTTAACAACCACCAAGATAGAGTTCCATCTCTCGTCTAGGCGTGACTTTCCTTGTACCCCACGGTAGAATTGTGCTTATATCAGTATGTTTATGGAAAATCATGTAATGGTATCACACTTTTAAGTTGAATTCAAACAAGCTTGCTGTTACTGGCGATTCATCCCCAACTAACTCTGATCGGGTATAGTTGGGGATGAATCGCCAAATTCGATAAAGTACATCTACCGCTAATGGGCTGGTGTTATCCTCAATCCTGAGGATAGCTTGAAGATAGCTCCCTGTCTACGTCCTATAGAGTCGCTAAGGTTTAAGAAAGCAAACAGAGATCTAGCGACATGAGTTTCTTTGCTAGGAGATTGAACTTGGAGGTGAGAGAGTAAGAAAATTTAGATAGCGCTAAAAAGCTTAGGAATTACGCCGATAGACTAACTATCAGCCAATATTTAGATTAAAATTGCTAAAATAAGAAGTTCACTTAAATTTCCCAAAACTATTAGGTCTGAGTTTATATGCCTTGCTCTATGAACCGTATTTCTATTTTTGTTGATGGGAACAATATGTTCTATGCTCAACAAAAAAATGGCTGGTTCTTTGATCCGAAGCGGGTCTTAGAACATTTTAAAAAAGAACCTCATATTGTTCTGGTTAATGCATTTTGGTACACCGGATTAAAAGATCCTCAAGATCAGCGAGGGTTTAGAGATGCCCTGATTAGTCTGGGTTACACAGTCAGAACTAAAATTTTAAAAGAGTATTATGATGATAGTTCAGGTCGTTATTCCCAAAAAGCCAATCTTGATATAGAAATTGTTGTTGATATGTTTAATACGGTAGAACAGTATGATCGAGTTATTCTATTTAGTGGAGATGGTGATTTTGAACGGGCGATCGAATTGCTGCGGTCAAAGAATACTCATATTACAGTCGTATCGACTGAAGGGATGATTGCCAGAGAATTAAGAAATGCTACGGATCGGTATATTGATTTAAATGAAATTCGTGATCAGATCGAGAAAGTAGATTCTTAATTAAAGACAGATACAAACTAACCCTTATCCTTTGACCCATTAAAAATTGACAACTTTATGACCGGAGAGAATCGAATGAACAAGCAACCCAATCGAATTATTATTTTTGATACTACGCTTCGTGATGGCGAACAATGTCCCGGAGCCACCTTAAACGTAGAGGAGAAACTGACGATCGCACGGCAACTAGCACGACTCGGTGTTGATGTGATTGAAGCGGGGTTCCCTTATGCCAGTGCGGGTGACTTCGACGCCGTGGAAAAGATTGCCAAAACTGTAGGTGTCGAGTCGGGACCGACAATTTGTGGGTTAGCCAGAGCCACCCGTCAGGATATCGAAGCGGCGGCGAAAGCCCTCAAACCCGCTGCAAATGCCCGAATTCATACATTTATTGCCACATCCGATATTCATCTCAACTATAAACTGAAAAAGACCAGACCGGAGGTTTTAGCGATCGCAGAGGAAATGGTAGCGTATGCCAAATCCTTTGTCGAGGATGTGGAGTTTTCCCCCGAAGATGCAGGGCGTTCTGATCCAGAGTTTTTGTACGAGGTGTTAGAACGTGCGATCGCGGCGGGGGCGACAACGGTGAATATTCCCGATACCGTAGGCTACACCACCCCGAGTGAGTTTGGCGCATTGATTCGCGGGATTACAGAAAACGTCCCCAATATTGACCAAGCCATTATCTCCGTTCACGGTCACAATGACCTGGGATTAGCCGTTGCCAACTTCCTCGAAGCCGTGAAAAATGGGGCGCGACAGTTAGAATGCACGATTAATGGTATTGGCGAACGGGCAGGAAATGCGGCACTAGAAGAACTCGTCATGGCATTACACGTCCGGCGGCAATTTTACAACCCCTATTTGGGACGCCCTCCTGAGTCAGAGGAGTCCTTAACAAATATTGACACGCGCCAGATTTACAAAACCTCGCGGTTAGTATCTAATTTGACTGGAATGTTAGTGCAACCGAATAAAGCAATTGTTGGCGCAAATGCTTTTGCTCACGAATCGGGTATTCACCAAGATGGCGTCCTGAAAAATAAGCTGACTTACGAAATCATGGATGCCAAGTTAATCGGTTTAACCGATAATCAGATTGTCTTGGGTAAGCATTCAGGGCGCAACGCCTTCCGCACTCGTCTCAAGGAATTGGGGTTTGATCTGTCTGAGACAGAGTTGAATAAAGCCTTTGTCCGCTTTAAAGAAGTGGCGGATAAGAAAAAAGACGTATCCGATTGGGATTTAGAAGCGCTGGTTAACGACGAAATCCGCCAAGTTCCCGAACTATTCCATCTAGAATTAGTCCAGGTATCCTGTGGGGATCATGCCCGTCCTACTGCTACGGTAACCTTACGCACTCCTGAAGGTGAGGAACTGATGGATGCAGCGATTGGAACGGGTCCGGTGGATGCGGTGTATAAAGCGATTAACCGGGTGGTGAATGTCCCCAATGAACTGATTGAGTATTCAGTGCAGTCAGTGACAGCCGGGATTGACGCCCTAGGGGAAGTCACGATTCGGCTACGTTATAACAGTCGAGTTTTTTCCGGTCATGCTGCCAATACCGATATTATTGTGGCATCAGCTCAAGCTTATGTGAATGCCCTGAACCGACTCTATGGTTGGTTACAGGGGCAACATCAGGACGAGAGCTATCCGCCTAACACTGGACAACCGTGGACAACACGATCATTCCATTGATGGATCGCCAGTCTCAGCAAACGCTACGTTATTGGGGTCATGGAATCTATGGGTGCTTGCCAGCTCATAGTTTAAAAGCCGTCTAGGT
>NZ_JAVKEW010000227.1:0-8020 GCF_040226375.1 Coleofasciculus sp. G2-EDA-02
AGCACGCGCCAACTAATTAAACCCTAAAATACAAAAAGGTAATCAAGGCGCGGCTGGTAGTCCGCTTTGCCGGAAAATCGCTGTCAGTCTTAAATTGAGCCTATACTACAAAACCATACTACATTACAAGTTAGGGATTCCCTATATACCGGGGTTTCTATCGTTTCGGGAAGTTCCCGTCGTACTTGATGCCCTATCTCAGATTAAGATAACTCCTGACCTAATCTTGTGTGATGGTCAGGGAATTGCCCATCCGCGCCGATTTGGTCTGGCAAGTCATTTAGGCTTATTAATTACGGTGCCCACGATTGGGGTGGCTAAGTCCCGATTAATTGGTCAGCACGAGGAATTACCCCAACAGAAAGGGAATTGGCAACCTCTGCGACATCGGGGAGAGGTGATTGGTGCTGTCGTGCGATCGCGAACTGGAGTTAAGCCATTGTATGTCTCTCCGGGTCATCGGATCAGCTTACCCACCGCGATTGATTATGTCCTGCGCTGCACTCCGAAATATCGATTACCTGAAACTACCCGTTGGGCTGATAAACTGGCATCAAATCGGATCGGTTCATTACGTCCGAGCTCCCCCAATTAATCTAATGACTGTCGGTTAGGCTTTCTGCTTCTTGGCTGCTGACTTCTTCAAGAACGTCTATGCGTAAGCGCACAGGTTTCTCATAAAGATTTTCTGCCCAAAATTTTTCAATGGGTGTAGCGGGATCAACTTGAATTTTTAGTGGATTTCCTGGGATACAATCGTAGGTTTTCATCCCATCCCCACATCGAATCGGCATTTCTCCTTGCTGAGAATAAATAATCAGTCGCGTTGCGGGTGAATCAAGCTGAATTGATCGTCGTGATCCCCCAGCTAAAACGTTCAGGAAGTACGACTTTAACGGCGACTGGATTGGTTGTTGAGTTTCAACGCCACTGTGATCAAGTGCTGGCAGATTTTCTGCTTGAGCAGGAAGGCAGCAACAAATCAAGAATAATAGCGTTAAGATAAAAAGTCTTAGTTTGATCATTCTCATCGTGAATTGATATAAACTTATTATTTTGATATATTTAGTGGTTTTTCTTATGTTTATCCCAAAAATGGCGGATGAAGTGGTGAGCTTGGGGACGATAGAAGAGGATTTATCTGATCAATAAAGGTCGGGGTAGATTTATAGCAATCGCCATATCGGTTAGGACGCATCATTTGGTAGAGACGTTGCATGCAACGTCTCTACAACGGTTCGGAAAGTCTTAATCGATGTGTCTACTGCTATAGTAACATCAGTGTAGAGACGTAGCCGGCTACGTCTCTACTATTATTCAGTCTCAATCACTCATTCTCAATGAGCCTTTCATCGGCTTCAATTAAGGCTTCTTGTAGTAGGGGTGAGAGGTTCTCGGTTAAACGTCCAGCACGGATAAATTCAGCGTAGGTATCCGCCTCGATATTGACCATTTGTTCTTGCAGTTGTTCCATGTCCAAGGTTTGTAACTGGGGATGGTGATGGAGTAATTTCTCAACCTCGCTTTGAATAGTTTCGAGTTGACCATCAACAAGTTTTATCTGGTACTGACAAAATTCTGAATTCATTTCGTCGTTAGTCGTTGCTGACTCTAAGTAGTTTTTTACTCGATTAAGTGCAACACGACGGGCGATTGCCTCTGAATATTTCTGACGCACGGGTTGATCTCCAATTAAATCCAGTTTTTCCAGAAGGAATTGGGTAGTTAACCCCTCAACTAACAGCGTAAACAGTACCACGCCAAAAACCGTAACAATAATATCTTGTCGTCCCTCCAAACTCACCGGAACACTTAAGGCTAGGGCAATGGAAACCGAACCCCGTAATCCGCCCCACCACAACACCGTTTGCTGTCGCCAACCGATGTTGGACTTGACTAGTCCATTGCTAATCGTCGCTAAGCTGTAAATTGAAATAGCACGGGTGAATAGAACGGCTCCAATGGTAATCCCAATTAAGTCTAGGTTTTGTCCCAAGCGGGGAAAATCAATTTGGTCACCAATGAGGAGAAAGACAATTGAGTTGACAAAAAATGCCAGAAAATCCCAGAATTCAGAGACAATTAAGCGGGTGCGGGGGTTCATGCCAATCCGGGAACCAAAGTTGCCCAGAACTAACCCCACAGTTACTACGCCAATAACTCCAGAACCGCCGAGTTCTTCGGTAATCAGGTAGGTGCCATAGGCAGAGACTAACGTCAGGGATTGTTCGACGAGGGGTAAATCGAAGCGTTGGGTGAGAAAGGAAATACCAAACCCGATTAAGCAACCGACACCGATACCAATTCCGACAAAGGTAAAGAATTGGGCAAATGTGGTGGATAGGGAAAATTTCTGCGTACCGAGGGGAATACCGACTAATAATAGAAAGGCGACGACGGCGACACCATCATTAAATAAGCTTTCCCCCTCCATGAGGGTTTTTAGGCGTTTATCCGCACCCAGTTCCCGGAATAGGGCGATTACTGATACCGGATCAGTTGCGGCTAGACTCGCGCCGACTAATAATGCGATCGCAAGAGGTAATTCTGTGAATTGGGTAATGGTAAAGGCAATTCCCAGCACCGAAATAACTACCCCCACCACCGCAAACAGAATCACGGGGATTAAATCTCGCCGCAAATCCCGCCAGCGGATATTCCAGGCGGCTTCAAAGAGTAGGGGGGGGAGGAAAATCTCTAGAATCAGTTCCGGGGATAGGTTCACCAAGCGCACATCGACAAAGGCTAAGCCTAAACCGACTATAACCAGAAGTAAGGTATAAGGGATTTTACGGAACCAGGGAAAAATCCGGGAAACTGTGGCGACGCTCAGAGACACCGACAGCACCAAGAGAAATTGTTCCAGATTCTGCTCAATTGCAGCTTCGCTGATAGCGGATTCTATGGACATGAATGACACTCCAAGGTACTGGCAGTCTTTATATAACAAAAAGCATTATGTCAAGATAAAGATAGACGCGATCGCGTCACCAGTCAAGCTGGTTAGGACTTCGTGAACCATGACAGATTACCTCTTTGAGGTGCAACTTGGTATTAGCAGATTACTTGGAGGGCGTAGACGCGGAGCGGCTTGTGTTAGAGTCCTGTAGTTTAGGGCTGACTGGAGTGTGCCATTCACTAGGGTTCTTCACTTATTGCAGGCATTGGTTGGAGTGAATTGGGCAATGGGTTCGATGAGATGTTGAGTTGGGTTAGATATTGGTCAACGGCATCAATTTTCTCCAAATTGCCTTCTTCAATAAACAAATTCCTGGCTTCTAAGAGGAAGGAAACCGCCTCTTGTCCCCGTCCAACTTGCTGGAGGGCTATTCCTAGGTTGTAAAACGCGAGTGATAGTTTTGGATTGAGCAGAATGGCTTGTTGATATTCGGAAATAGCCTGTTCATACTGTTGATTTCGATGCAGCGCTACGGCTAAATTATAGTGCGCCAGCGAATCGTAAGAATCAAGTTCTACGGCTCGTTGAAGTGCTGTTATCGCCCGCTCATATTCCCCATTTTTAATCAGCGCTACTCCTAATTGGCGCAAAGCATCCACATTGTCAGGATCTAGCCGTGTTACCCAATCAAATCGGCGAATGGCTTCCTCAACATCCCCTTGTTGTAAAAGAATTAGACCCAGTTGATAATGAGCCGATGCAAATCGTGGATTGATCTGAGTTGCTTTGATAAAGGAATTTTTGGCTTCAGTAATCTGATTTTGTTGAGCCAGCAGCAATCCTAGTTGGTAATGGGCTTGTACGAATTGTGGATCGTTGCGAACGGCTTGCCGTAGTGCCGCGATCGCGGAATCGGTTTGGTTTTGTTTGGCGAGTAGTAATGCCAAATTATACTTAGCAACAGCGGAGTTAGGATTGAGGCGAACGGCTTGTGTGTATTCACTCAGCGCGGCTTCAGTATCACCTTGGGCTTCTAATGCCAAGCCTAAATTATAGCGAGCGGCGGCTAAATTGGGATCAAGAGCGATCGCCTGTTGATAGGCGCTAATCGCTTCCTCGATATTGCCTTGTTGGTATGACATCAAGCCCAGATTGTAATGTGCCTCTGCCATATTAGGATCGAGACCAATCGCCATGCGATATTGTTCAGCGGCTGAGTCAATCTGACCTTGCTGAAACAGGGCATTCCCCAGCAAATACCGTGCCATGGGGATAAACGGATCTTCCTGTAGGGCTTTACCAAAGGCGATCTCGGCGGCTTTGAAGTCACCGCGATTATAGCGCATGACTCCTTGTTGGAAAAATGTCGCCGCTTCTAGGTCATTCGTGTATAACCCTTCAACTAACTGCTTACTGTGCTGGCGTTTGGGTAGAGTTTCAGCGAAGGCGGGACTAGCCGACAGGAAACTGAGTGCGAATAGGGCGGCGGTAAGTCCAAAGGGTCGGTGATAGTTTTTAGACATGGTAGAAGACGATTGGGAAATTGAATAGGGAATATGTACGAGGTCAAGAGTCCGTAGCTTCCTATCTTAATAGTGCCAATATGAACTACAGCGACTTACTGCGTTGAAGTCGCTGTTTCTGACGTTTCAACATCCCTAGTTGCTTCATGCTTGGAGCAATCAGTAGAGCTAGGCGACTCTACGTCTAAAGAGGCTCGTTCCAAACCCCTTGCCCAAATTTCGTTAACTTGGGCAGCATTAACATCTCTATCCTCAACATGATTGCAGTGGGAATTAGAGCAAACGTGAACTCGATCAGCCAAGCTCTTGGGTGTTAATTCCCAACATTTAGCGCATCTTTGAGTTGGTTTAAGTGTTCGAGTTGGTGACTCAACATAAAATCCGCCAGCTTCAGCCGCTTTGTAAGTTAATAAATCTCCAACAATGCCAAATCCAACATCAAGGATAGACCGATTTAATCCGGCTTTCTGTTTTTTGCGTTTACCTTTCTTAGCTTTACCCGTCATCTTCTTGACATTTAACTGCTCACCAGCAATTAGGCTATTACTGCTAACTATCTCGCTGGTTATTTTATGCAGCCAATCTTCTCGTTGACGAGCTATCTTGCTCTGGAGTTTAGAAACCCGCTTCCGTTCTTTTTTCCATCGTCTTGAGCCTTTAACTTTTTTGTTTCTGTTAGGCGCTCTTTTGCGTCTTAAACGCTTAGAGGCTACTTTAACTTTTTTGTGTCCCTCCTTAATAAAATCTGGTTTAGCAATTTTTTTGCCCGTTGACAGGGTGATCGCGTCTTTGCACCCAAGGTCAATTCCAATTGAACTCGTACCTGTTTGACGAGTTGGCTCACACTGTACTGTTATTGATGCATACCACTTGCTGTTTCTAAAGAAAATCGTGCAGGTTGTTGGAGTTCCCCAAGTTCTAGCTTTGCCTCGCATCTGGAGCTTTAAGCCAAGGTCTCTCAACTCAAGATGACCATTTTTGCCTAAGAAGAAAACTTTCCAACTTGCTTTATCCGGATATGTCCAGCCACTGTATCTTCGTTTTGCCTTGAATCTAGGATATTTACCCAAACCTTTGAAAAAACGAGTATAAGCAAAATCAACACGTTTTAATGTAGCTTGTAACGTATGAGAACCTAATTCTGCATACTCAATCCAAACCTTTTTAAACTCAGGTAAACAATTCTGCTGTTCAAAATAGTAAACAGAATGCCCAAAGCGCTTGTACTGTGTCCTACGATTTGCAATTGCCGCGTTGTAGAGTTCACAGTGCATCTTTCTAGCCCAATGGAGCTTGTCACATTGGGTTTTCTTTGGATAAAGTCTGTAGGTTACTCTACGTGTTTTCATCCCTACATTTTAACATGAATTTGCCTATTTTTACTTGACAGGCTAGGGGATATCCAATCCCTAGCCCGTCCACTATCCTTCTCCGGCTTACTTCGTTGAAGCAGGAGATTGCCGCGATTCTTGTTCACTCCCCGATTGGTTCGCACTTTAATCGCTAACCGCTTCTGGCAAAATCAGCATGGCATCACCAAAGGAATAAAATCGATAATTATACGCGATCGCTTCAGCATACAACTTCAACAGCCGCTCTCTGCCAATCAAGGCACTCACGAGCATTAATAGTGTAGAACGGGGCAAGTGGAAATTGGTAATCAACCCATCAACCACCCGCCACTGGTAACCTGGATAAATAAATAATTCGGTTTTGCCACAATAGGGTTGCAATTCCCCACTCGCCGCCGCCCCCTCCAAAGCCCTAACCACGGTTGTACCAACGGCAATCACCCGCCCACCGGAGGCTTTGGTTTGCTGAATTTGTGCCACCGTTGCGGCGGATACCTCCAACCACTCGCCATGCATTTGATGACTCGTCACATCTTCGATTTCCACCGGGCGAAACGTACCCACACCAACGTGTAAGGTAATCGACGCCTGCTCAATTCCCCGTTGATGACACCTCTCCAACAGTTCAGGGGTAAAATGGAGTCCGGCTGTCGGGGCGGCTACTGCACCTGGGATTTTGGCGTATACGGTTTGATACTGATCGGGTGTAGCTTGAGAGTGGGTGATGTAAGGCGGAAACGGAACTTGACCGTAGTGGGGTAATAGGGTGATTAAAGATTTCCCCTGGGGTAGGTCAAACTGCAATAGACGCCCCTTGGTTTCATCATCTCTAGCGATAATCGTTGCCTGGAGGGGAGGTAGGGCACCATAAGTCTCTCGATTCTTTGTCTGTATAAGTCCTGCTGTTTCTGTCTCGTCTGATGATGGGGGAGTCTCCCCATAACTTACCGAAGTGACAGGTTTATCCGGTTCAAAGACTATCGTTGAACCCACTTTCAGCCGTCGTCCCGGTTTCACCAATGCTAACCAACAGTTGTGCTCCCGTTCCTCTAGCAGTAACACTTCTACGGGTGTGCCAGTTAGCTTCCGCCCATAGAGTCGAGCCGGAATCACACGAGTATTATTCAGAACCAACAAGTCGCCGGCACGCAATAACTGAGGTAAATCTCGAAAAATGCAGTGTTGATGATGAGTGGCAGACTCAACCACTAGCAAACGAGAACTATCTCTAGGGAAAAGCGGGGTTTGAGCAATCTGACTCTCTGGCAGATCATAGTTATAGCTGGAAAGCAATAGGTCATTCGGCATGGGTGGTTATTTAAGTCAAGTACAGTATTTCATCAATCTTTGACAAATTGGGTAGGTCAGGGACGGGTCAGGGTTTTAGCTCTACTTTATACTGTGACTTACCTTCTGCCATCCGGTACTCATCCCCAAAAACAAATGACAAAGGACTAAAACAAGAAAATTGGGTATGATCCCCCAGTTGAGAGCGGGGGCTTTTCCCCTACCAATTCCTGATCCCCGTTGTCAGAATGAAGGTATAGCACTTCCTTGCACTCCACGCCTAGCTGCCCTATGGATTACCTTTATTTTTTAGCCAATGCTAGTTTGACACTGCGAGTGGTCGAGTACCTCCACTCCATGATCCAGCTTCCCGTTCAATATACAACGGTGATTCATCAAATTGATGGCTGGGTAATTAAAGTTAAAATGAGCAGCCCCCTCACACCTCAGCAACATGGAGACTTCCAAGCCTTCATGAGCGAATTGGGGATTCCCTTCCAACCCGACATGCGCTTGCAAATGGCTTTTTGGAGCCTCGATACGGGACAATCTCCTATTGATGTCATGCGTCGCTACCAAGTCGCGGTGGTGTCTCATGGTCACCCTGATAAGACGGATATTGAAGCGTTTCGCCAACAATTTACCATGGGACTAGGATACTGTCCAGAAACATTAGCGTAAAGAGGTTGACTTAATCTTTAATTAACCGGACATATCCGGGTATAGTGGTACAAGAGCTATTCCTCAACCAAAAAGCTGAGATGACCAACACGATTGTCATTACAGGTTCAGAAGCCTACACTTCCAAAACTTGTACTAAGTGTGGTCATATTCATCAAACGTTGGGAGGCTCTAAGGTTTTCAAATGCCCATCTTGCGGTCATGTTTTGCCGCGAGACATGAATGGCGCTTTGGGCTTTATGCTCAAAGCTTTGCGGGATACCGCCTTCACCATCAAT